>DATKMJ010000020.1 GCA_035541935.1 Candidatus Binatia bacterium
CGAGCGTCGTGAGGGCAGGCCGCCGGCTGCGCCGGAGTTGCGTCGAGAGAAAGAGCGACGCGGCGACGAGCGCAAACGCCAGGTTATCGGGCTGCACGTACGACGAGACCAGCGTCGTCAAAGGAAAGAAGCCCGCGATCGCAACGAGCGCGACGCAGAGCCAGGGCGAGATCCCGACGTTGAGCGCCGTGCGGTAACTGAAATAAAGGCCGATCATCATCAGGAGCACGCAGAGCAGTCTCGCCGCGAAGAAGGTCGCGACGAGCGAGTGCGTGAGCGCGGCTGCGAGTTTCATCCAGAGCGCCTCGAGCGCGTAAAATCCAAAGGGGTACGCCGGCGCGATGAAGCTAATCGGTCCACCGTCGTTCGCCGCAGCCGTCAGGCTCGGGGCGCCGGCATCGATGCGGCGGTAGTACGCGAGCGTGCCGTACCCTGCCGGCACGCGCATCGAGGAGTGAAAGGCGAGGCGAAAGTAATCTGTCGCGCCGAGCAGATAACGCGTATACGGGCTGGCGATCCAAGCGGTCGTGCGCCCCGGCGTCGCGATGAGCCGGCCGGCGCTGAAGATCGTCATCGCGTAATCGAAGTGCGCGGCTTCATCGGTTGCCTGAAAAATTGGAACGGTGAGAGCCCACGTCGCGCTCAGCGACCCGGCGAGAACGACGATCGTTAGTGCGAGGGCGTTACGCACGCGCCGAGACTCGCGCGAACCGCAGCGCGGCCCAACAGATGCAGAGCAGGCCCGCGTAGACGAGCACGTGCCCGTAGAGCGAGAACGCCGTCGGCGGGAATTGATCGGCGAGCTCTCGCCAGGCGACCTCGGTGAGCGCCGATGGTGGAACCGCCGCGATCGCGGCGATTCCCGGCCGTACCAGCTCGGGCGCTTGCAAGAACCGCAGCAGCGCGCCGGCCGCGATGCTGCTTGCGAGCACGCCCAGAATCGGAACGCCCGCCGTGAAGAGGACGGCGAAGAGGACGAGTCCGGCCAGCATGTCGCCGAAGCCGATCGACGCCTGCCACGGAATTGCCATGGCGACGAGTGCCAGCCCGGCCCAGGCGAGGACGCTGCGCGTTCGGGCCGCCAGGACGAGCGCGAGCGGAATCGCGGCGCCGATCTGCGTGACGTGAACGAAGGGTCCGCCGGTAACGGCCAGCGCCATGGGAACCACAACGGCGCTCTCGGGCATCGCTAAACGCAGCCGCGCGACGAGCCAGAGGCCGGCGAGAACGAACGCGAGGTACTGCGCGTTCGCGATCGCGACCGACGCGCGCTCACCGAGCCCGAACGAGTAGAGAGTCGCGCTGACGCCGTACTGCTCCGCGTTGCCGATCTCGGAGACGGCGTGCGCCGGAAGCACGCGCGTGACGTACTCCGCGTTGAGTCCTCCGCGTCCCGCGACGAGCGAGAGCGAGAGGATCGCCGCCGCGACGAGAGCGAGCCGGCCTCGCATCGGGACGGAGAAGCAGAAGGTGGCGATCAGCACCGGGACGGCGACGTGGGGCTCGATGCAGGCGGCGCCCTGCAAGACCGCGGCGATGCTCCACGCGCCGCGCTTGAGGGCGAGCGCGGAACAACTCAGCAGGGCGATCGGCGGGAGCGCGAGACTTCCCACCGCAAGCGACGGCAGCAGCATGCTGACCAGCACGCAGGTCGCGACGAGCAAGAGCGGCAGGTCCGAGAGTTCGACGAGCGTCCAAATCAAGAGCAATCCGCTCGCGACGAGAATCATCCACCAGAGCAGCTGCGCGCGGGGATAACCGAGGTGAGAGAACGGTGCGAACGCGGCGATCGCGTAGGGCGGCAGCGGAACCGGGACGGCGGCGTTTGGCGTGACGGGCCGCAGGTTGCGGCTCTCGCACGAGTGCAGCGGCTCGTAGCGATACGGATCGCCGCCGCCGGCGAGGATCTCTGCACCGCAATAGAACGCGTTGAAATCCAAGTATGCCGCGGTGATGGGCGGAGGCTTGGCGAGCGCGAATGCGGCGCAGGCCGCGATCGCCGCCGCTGCAGCCAGCAGCGTTCGCCGGCGGCGGTCAGTCACGGTGAAAGACGACGTAGGAGGCGTCGTCGTACGTGCGCCCCCAGTGCGGCGTCTTTGCCAGGGCCCGCGCCAAGCCGCTTCCGCGCTGCGCGACGACGAAATCCACTCCGTCTGCTTTGAGAGGCTCGCTCCAAGCCCTTCGCACCGCAATCGTGGATACGTACTGTTGCCAGACGGGGATCGGATATGCGTCGCAGCGCCCGTCGATGAATACCCGCAATCGAGGATAACCGAGCGCGATGCTGCACCACGTGAAGTTTTCGCAGAAGATCCGGTGGCCGGCTCGATCGGCGGCGATCGTCGCGACCGCGGCCGTCGGCAGACGCGCCGGTCCGCGCTGCTGCGCTCGAACGAGCGCGATCGCGGCGAGCGCTACCGCGATCGCGATTCCGGCAAACGCCGCCGGCTCGAGTTCCCGCGCGCGGTCGCCGAGCCGGTAGAGGCGCGGGAAGCGCGCGCTCAGGCCCTGCGCGGCGAGCGGCGCGGCGACGATCGCGAAGAGCGCGGTGTTGCGGAAGGCGAAGAGCGCCGCGGCGAAGAGAAGCGCCGCAGGAAAGCTCCGGCGCTTCTCGCGGATCAGCGTAGACGCGCCCCCGAGCAGGATCGCGATCGCAAGCGGCAGCGCGCCGTAGAGAAACGATGCGTCCTGCAGCCCGGGCGGCTGCCACTCCTGAATGTAGTGGCGGATCGGGCTGCCGATCATCGTGAGGGCAAGGTACGGCAAGCGCCAACCCAACGGCGTGCAGAACGTCGCCACGACAACGGCGGGGAGCATCATGAGGTCGCGGCTGACCCGCAGACGGAAGCCGTCGTCAACGATCGTCGCGGCGAGTCTCGTCAGCACGATCGCCGGGGCGAGCGCCACGCTGGCGTGCACGTTCGCCCAGAGTATCGCCGCCGGGAACGCCGCGTAATACCAGCGATCCCGCCGCTCGATGCAGAGCATGAATAGCGCGAGCGCGCCCCATCCGAGCACCTGCGCGCGCGCGCCGAACGATTCGAGGAGCGCGATCCCGCAGAAGAGCAGCGCGATGCCGATCGCCTCGAACGACGCATCGCGACGCGCTCGCAAATATACCGATGCGAGGATCCAGAGCGGAATGAGGCTGATCGCAATGGAGAGCGCAAGAAAGAGGCGGTGATTCCACGCCGCCGCGACGGCGAGGCTGAAGAGCCACTCCTGCGGCACCCACGGAGCGCCCGGCGCGGTGAAGGTTTCGGTTCCCAGCGCCACCGGCAACCGATGGGTCAGGAAGATAAGATCGCCAAGCCAGCGCTGCCAGTAGAGATCGCCGTCGCCGGGGGCGCCGAGCGGGCCGAGGACGAGATAGAGCGCGCCCCAGAGCAGCAGGGCGAGCCGGACTACGCTCAGTGAGCGAAACCGAGCGGCAGCGCGAGGCCGGTCGCCGCGGCGATGTAGGGCGCGAATGCGATCGGCGATCCTCGCGCGCTGCTGAAGCGGTTGATGATTGCGGCCGCGGCGCAGGCAAGCGCGAGCGCGATGAGCGCGAGCGGAGCGCCGAGCGCGGCGCCCGCAACCGCTGCGAGCTTCGTGTCGCCCCAGCCCATGCCGTATCCTTTCGAGAAGAACGCGGCGCCGGCAAAGGGCGCGAAGACGACGACCGACGAGAGGACCGTCGCCCAGTCTCGTTGCGCGAATGCGAAGAGCAAGAGCAATCCCAGCGGTATGAGCGTGAAGACGTCGGGGACGATTCCGCAGGTCGCGTCGCTGCACCACGATGCAACGAGGGCGAAGACGACGATCGCCGCGATGCCGATCTGCAGCGGCAGCGCGCCCGTCGCGACGAGCACTCCTCCGATCAGCGTGCCGGCCGCGACGAGAGCGACGACCGGCGCATTGCCGGGCGGCGGTCCGTCGTCCATCGGGGCGACGTCCGCGCAGACGAAGCGGCTAGCCTGCGACGCAATAAAGGCGAGGCAGCCGAAGAAGGCCGCGGCTGCGACGATCGCGATCACGGATGCTGCGTGAAATAGTTGACCGCGACGGTGCCGAAGATGATGGTGAAGATCGATGGGATCATGAAGAAGACCATCGGGAAGACCATTTTCACGGGCAGCTTACCCGCCATCTCTTCGACGAGCATCAGCCGCTGATGGCGCGCGTCCTCGGCTAACTCGGTCAACATCTTCGCGATGTTGGCGCCGAGTCGCTCGGCTTGCGTCATCACGCGCAACGCGTTGCGCAGCGCCGGCTGGTTCGTCCGGTCGCCCGCGCCCTTGAGCGCATCGGCGCGCGAGCGGCCCAGGCGGATCTCCGAGAGAGCCTCTTTGATCTCTTCCCCGAGCGGCCCGCGCGCCGCCTCGACGGAGTAGGCGAGCGCGGAGTTCAGCGCGAGCCCGGCTTGGACGGTTGAGGCCACCATATCCAAGAACTCCGGCAAGGACTTTTGGATCGCGGTGTGGCGCTGCTCGATCGCGCGATTTAGCAGATAGAACGGCGAGTATGCGCCGCAGAACGTGAATATCGCAAGGAGCGGGACGAGCCACTCGGGCGCGAGGTTCGCGAGCTTCCAGACGAGCAACGCGACGATCGGGCCGAGGGCGGCGCCGCCGACGACGCGCAGGGCGAACTGCGCGGGCGTCGTCGTATACCAACCCGCTTCGGCCAACTGTCGCACCAAGATGATGCGCCGCTCGCCCTTGAAGATGCGCTCCGCCAGCGGCGAACTGAGATCGCGTTGGAGCGGGACGTGGGCCTTGAGCTCCTCGATCTGCTCGGCGAGAACGCTCTTCGACGGCAGCAGCGAGACGGCGAAGAAGAAGACCGAGACGCCGCAGAAGACCGGGATGAGATATGTAAGAAATGATTCCATCCTAGACGTCCACCTGTAGGATCTTCCGGACCCAGACGAAGCCGACCACCTCGAAGATCGCGATGATCAGCAGCACGATGTGACCGAGGCCGGTGAAGAAGAGCGCGTGCGACATGTCGGGTTGCGTGACCCAGATGAAGACGCCGAGGCCGACGGGGATGAGCATGAGCACCCAGGCGCTCAGACGTCCCTCGGCGGTTAGCGTGGCGATCTTCCGGTGCACCTGACGCCGCCCTTTGATCGTGTCGGCAAGCTGTTCGAGGATTCTCGCGAGGTCGCCGCCGGTCTCCGCTTGGACGCGGAAGACGCGCGCGACCATGAGCGACTCGTTGCAGGGCATGCGCACGGCGAGCGTATCGAGGGCATCGAAGATGCTCGCACCGATATTCGCCTGTCCGATGACCCGCTGGAACTCGTAGCGCGCGGGGTCGGGCAGTTCCTCGACGACGAGGGCGAGGGCTTGGCGTAAGCCCAAGCCGACCCGAACGCTGCTCGCGATCAAGCGTAACGCGCTCTCGAGTTGCTCGATGAAGGCGTTGAGGCGCCGCGCGATCTTTATTTGGACGAACGTGTAGAAGCCGAAGACGCCGACCGCGGCAACGAGCGGCAGCAGGATGAGGGCCATGACGAGCGGCGGATGGAGCAAGAGAACGAGCACGATCCAGACGATCGCGATCGCAGCCGAGAGCGAGAGCACGATCTCTTGCGAGCTCATCTGAATGCCGGCACGTTCGAGCTGGTCGCCGAGACTGTTGACTCGCGCGGTCGCCCGTTTGTTGACCGATCCCCAGAATGCGAAGAAGAAGAAGAACGCCGTTGCCGATATGCCGACGAAGATGGCGCCGAGAATTAATGTATTTACCATGCGCTTTGCAGCAGCGAGAGCTCGTTGAGCCCACGTGCGTCGTATTGAGTGCCGTACTCGGCGAACCGCTTGATGCAGACCGGCTGGACGCCGGTGTAGCAGAAGTCGCCGAGGACTTTGTTGTCTTTATCCACGCCGCGCTGCGCGAAACGGACGACCTCCTGCATCGTCACGATGTCGCCTTCCATGCCGACGACCTCGCTGACGCCGATCACTTTGCGCGTGCCGTCCCGTAAGCGGGCGGTGTGGACGACCAGGTCGAGCGCGCTCGCGAGTTGCTCGCGAATCGCTCGAACCGGAAGATCGAAGCCGGCCATCATCACCATCGTCTCGACGCGGGAGAGCGCGTCGCGCTGGCTGTTGGCATGGATCGTCGTCAGCGATCCGTCGTGGCCGGTATTCATGGCCTGGAGCATGTCGAGCGCTTCGGCGCCGCGGCACTCGCCGATGATGATTCGGTCGGGCCGCATGCGGAGCGCGTTGCGCAAGAGATCGCGGATGCGGATCTCGCCGGCTCCCTCGATGTTGGGAGGCCGCGCTTCGAGACGCACGACGTGCGACTGGTTCATGAGGAGTTCCGCGGCGTCTTCGATGGTGACGATACGCTCGCGGTTGGGAAGAAACGACGAGAGAATGTTGAGGAACGTGGTCTTACCGGAGCCGGTGCCGCCGCTGACAAGGATGTTGAGCCGCGACTCGACGGCCGCCCGGAGAAAGTCTATGACCTGCGGCGGGGCCGCGCCGATCTTCACGAGATCGTCGGAGGTGAGGCGGCGCTGGCCGAAACGCCGGATCGTCAGCGTCGCGCCGTCGATCGAGACGGGCTCGATGATCGCGTTGACGCGGGAGCCGTCGGGGAGGCGCGCGTCCACCATCGGCGAGGCTTCGTCAATGCGCCGGCCGAGCGGCGTCAAGATGCGCTCGATCACGAGGCGGAGCTGCCGCTCGCCGCTGAAGCGCTTCGTCGTCGGCTCGATGACGCCGTGTTTCTCGACGTAGACGGTGTCGGGTCCGTTGACCATGATTTCGGTGACGTCCGGATCGTTGATCAAGTCTTCGAGCGGGCCGAGGCCGAGCGCTTCGTCGAGCACCTCTTGCCGCAGCCGGGCGAGCTCCTCGGCGGAGGCGACGAATTTGCGCTGCGCGACGAAGTCCGAGGTTATTGACTCGACGCGTGCCTTGAGCTCGGCGAGCTTCGCGGCGTCGGTCTGCGAGACGCTCGACGAGACGAGGTCGGCCTGGCGAAGCAGCGCTGCCTGAATCTCTTGTTTGAAGGCGTCCCGCTTGGCGTCTACTTCGCTGCGGTGGCCGCCGCCGCGCCGCTCCGGAACGAACGCCGGCGCGAGGCGGCCATCGGTGATGACGGTGCGGCCGCTGCGCGAGTCGCCGCTCTCCGCCGAGGATGGCTGCAGCGTGTCGAGCGGCTCGGCCGGCGGGAGCGCATCGATGTAGCGTTCCAGCGCCGTAATCGCCTTAGCGTAAATTCGGCTCGCGGTCGTCGGGATCTCGGCGACGATCTTCGCGCCGAGCGCCTCTTCGATCTCGCTGCGCAGGACGATGCCGGCCTCGGTGCGAGCGTTGGTGATAAGGTCGATTCGGTTGGGCGGAACGCCGAAGCGCCGCAGGTCGCCGACCATGGACTGCGCGCCGGCGACGCCCAAAAGCGTCGGCTCGAGCACGATGAAGAAGCGCTTCGCGCGCTCGACAAACGGACGCACCGTCGTAATGAAGGGCTGCGGCGTATCGACGAGCACCGCGTCGAAGCCTGTGAGGCCCGCCGCGAACTCTTCGACGTCCTGTCTGTCGAGCGTGTAAGCGCCGTCGTAGCGATCCACGAGCTCGGCGATGGTCACGCCGTCCGCGGTAACGCTGGCGATCGGGAGCGCCGCATGCGCCGCGTCGAGCGCGCGCACGCTCTCGAAGAGGAGCGCGACGCTTCGACTGGCGGTCAGGTCGGCGTCAATGACCGCTATTTTCCCTTTTTCGCGCATGGCGCGCGCCAGCTCTCGGCAGAGCGTCGTCGTTCCGACGCCGCCCTTTGAGCCGATGAAGAGCAGGAAGGGAGCTTCGGTCATCGCGCCGCGCCGGGATCCACGATCTGGTCGCCGATGATCAGTTGAACGGGGCCGCTTCCCACGGAGCCGCGGCCGGACGACGCCGTTATCGGAGGCGGCGGTCCCATCGCAAACGCGGGAGGCGTCATCGGAACGGGGAGCGACGGCGGGGTGCCGCTCGTGCCGCCCTCGAGGGTTAGGATCTCGGTCGGCTCCGAACGGATCGGCTCGCGCGGCGAGCGCAGCGCGAGACGGAGGTTTGCGTTGGAGTCGGCCCAGGCCAGCAGATCGGCTTGCTTCGGATTCACCTCGAGGGTGATCGTAGCAGAAGTCTGCTCGTCGGGCGACGGCGTCGCGGACGCGTTCTCGAGGCTCGTGCCGACGGCGAGGACGCGGATGCCGCGGAAGATCGTGACGGCCTTATCGGGCGGTCCGTTGCCCTTCTGCGGCGGGATCGCGATGACGTCGACGCGGTCGCCGGGCTGAATCAACCCGGAGACGCCTTTCACGCGGTCGATCGGGATGCTGACCGCGCGCATTCCCGGCTTCAAGCGAACGGGCAGCGCGGACGGCACGTTCAAGCCGATCTGCGATGCGGTCAGCTGCGAGCCGGCCGGAATGGTGATGAGGGCGAGCGATCCAACGGCTTGATTCGGATTCGAGAGCGCGTCGGGCTGCAGCGATTGCGCGGAGCGGGTCTCCGTGCGAATCATTGCCGGCGTGATATGCTCGCGGGCCGGAATGTCTTGGGTGGTGATGAGCACTTGTCGGGGCTCGTTTTCGGCGGGCTTGAGCGACGAGAGATACGTCAGCGTAAGCCAGCCGGTACCAACGGCTAAAACGATCGCGATCAAGAGCGTCGTACGGCGTATGTTCATTACAGGTTTATCCTCAAGAATGGAGCGATGCTCTGCGAGAGAGCGACCAAAATCGCGCCGAATGCGAAGGCAACCGCGTATGGTAAGGTTTCGGCCTTGTCGGGAGCGGGGCCTGGCCCGCCTGCAAAAGCCATGAGAAAGACGCGAGAGACGCCCGCTCTCGCCTTGCCTCGCATCGCGAGGAAGACGAGCGCGAGAAGACCTCCGCCGATCGCGGTGTAGAGCAAGAACGGAACGCACAAGGGGTAGCTAAGCAGCCCTGAGGCCACAATGCCGAGCTTGATGTCGCCGCCGCCGATGCCGCCCCGCGAGTAAGCGAGGGTGCCGGCCACCAGGATGATGGCCATGACTGCGAGGCTCGTGCCCACGGATCGCCATCCTTCGAGTCCGTGAATGACGAGGGCCGCGAGCAAGAGGAGACCCGTCAGCCAGTTCGGGATCCGCCGGGTGCGTACGTCGCTATAGCTTGCTGCGAGGCAGCCGGCGAGCGTGATTCCTATCGTTAGTGACATAAGAGTTAGGCGCGAGAGGCTCCAGCGAACTTCTAAAGGAGAGTTCGACTGGTCTGTTCTCGCGCCATTTTTCAGTGTTCCGCTAAGGCTTAAGGTTCCGAGAGGCGCGAAGCCTTGTGGATTCCGCGCCCCCGCAACCTTGGGTGGGGTTGGGTTTAGACCGATCCGGCGACGCTGCTGAACACGGTGCTCAGGTTCTTTCCGAGCGTCTGAACGGCGACCAGAGCGATCATGGCGATAAGGGCGACGAGCAGGCCGTACTCGACCATCGTGGCGCCTTCGTCATCGCGAATCATGGTGATGAGGTTGGTGAGCATTGGTTCTCCTTGGTTGTGGTTTCGGTGAGTGAGTAGTGGTAGTGGGTCACTGATTCGATTTGAGGGTAGGTAGCGTGCTTTAGACCGAAGTGGGTATGGTAGAGAACAGATTGGTGACGTCCATCGAACTTACGGCCAGACCCCGTTTTCCATGGCCTCTGCGGGGACCTTAAGGCCTTGGTTCGGTTCCTGGACCAGGAGCTGCGCGCTTGCCGAGGTGATGCCGGGCAACGAGGTTGCCAGCACGTGAATGAATGTGTCGCGCATATAGTCGGAAGCGATCGGCACTATTGCCTGGAACCTCCCGTCCTGTCCCGCCGTTAACGTGTGCCGGCTGAGCAGCACATTGGGAAGTTGCGATGAGAGCGTCGCGAGGAGGGTGATCATCACGGGTGCCGTCGGGGGCGCTGTTCCCGTGACGAGGACCGCCTCTGCTCCCTTGAGTGGGGTTACGTTGAGTACGATCGATCCGCGGAGTTGTTCCACATTGGTGTCGGTGCGTGCTTGTTGTGCCTCAGCGGCTGCTGCTCTGACGGCTTGCGATACCGCGGCGTCGACCGCCAGCTGCCCTTGCCGTGCGAGATTGATGAGATGATTGGCAAGCGCCCGTGAGACGTAGATGTCGTTGTTATAGTAATGTGGCACGACCGCGGTCGTTTCTACGCGATCGTTTACTTCGTACAGGTAATCGCCGGGGCGAATAACCAGCACGATTCCGGGACCACTCAATTGTACCGCTCTCGTCGCCGTAAGCCACTCGTAATCGAGGTGGGCTGATCTGGCGACGCTAGCGAGTGGCACTCCCTGATCCGACGCCGCCCCGGCATATACTGTCGAGAACAGCGTACAGAACGCGAGAATCACCACCTGACGAAAAGGCCGCATGGCGAACCTCCTAGCTCCTGGTGCGGTCGTATCATGACACCGAGAGCCGAAGGTTGCAACATAAGCCGCCCCCCGTCTGGGATATTCTAACTCAACGTGGAGGGTTTGTTAACGCCTCAACGGGAAAATCCGTGGCATAATCCATGGCAAGGCGGGCGCCTATGAGCGCCTGCATATCCCCATGGAGGGTCGATGTTTTCTATAACTCGCCGTATCGTCGCGTCCGCCGTTATCTTTATAATGGCGGCACTCGCCGCTCCGGTCTGCGCCGATCAAGTCTCCCTGATCTCTATTCAGTCGGGGCACTCGATTCTGCTCAAGGCCGAGGGCCTCACCCGCGTAGCCGTTGGCGATGGACGAATCGCCGGCGTCGTTCCGATTGGGACGTCGCAGGTCGTCGTCAACGCCAAGGCGCCCGGACACACCACCGTCTTCGTGTGGGCCGGGGGCAAGCGCGTTACCTATGAAGTCACCGTAACCGAGCAGCAGCTCGACGACCTCGCCCAGATGCTCCGCAGCGCGATCGGCGCTCCGGGCGTCCAGATCGTGACCTTCGACCATTCGATCGTCATACGAGGAAGCGTCACGGACGGAGCCCAGCTCCAGCAGATCACGGATATCATGAGCCGCTTCGACCCGATCGCCAAATCGCAGGGCGCGGTTCTCGTCAATGCGGTGACGATCTCCCAGAATCTCGGCATGTTGCAGCGCGCCATCGCGAATATCCCCGGCGCGACCGACATCCGCGTCGACCCCGACGGTAAGGGGAACGTCATCGTCAGCGGCAACGCGACCGACGCCGTAACCGCCCAAGCGATCCTCGAGCGGGCGCGCGGCCTGGCAGGTCCGTATCTCTCGGCAACCGGGCAACTCATCGACCGTCTGAACTCGCTGACCAACAGCCAGATCGACATCAAGGTCTACGTGCTCGAGGTTGACAAGACGGCCCAATCCGACCTCGGCATCTCGCTCAGCGGCGCCGAGCAGGTCAACGGACAGTCGACGCCCACGCTCGTGCCGCCGATCTTCCCGTTCCTCGAGTCGCCGTCGCTGCCGGGCTCGGGCCTCGGCTTCACGATCCAGCCCTTCTATAGAACGATCACGCTCGCTCCGCAGCTCCACTTGCTGATGAGCGAAGGGCACGCAAAGGAACTGTCGAGCCCGGATCTCGTGACGAGCCCCGGCGCGAAGGCGTCGTTCCTCGTCGGCGGCGAGATACCGGTCGTCACTTCGACCGGCCTCGGCGCGGTCAACGTGCAGTACCAGCCATACGGCGTCCAGTTGAACGTAACGCCGGACATCCTCGGCAACGGCTCGATCCATGCGGTCATCGCCCCGGAGATCTCCGACCTCGACTACGCCAACGCCGTCGTCGTCTCGGGCTTCACGATCCCCGCCCTCAAAGTCAGCCAGCTCTCTACCGACGTCATCACGCGGCCCGGCGAGAGCATCCTGATGGGTGGTCTCGTCCGCCGGCTCGAGCAGCGCACGGTATCGAAGATCCCGATCCTCTCGGCGATCCCGATTCTCGGCAAGCTCTTCACGTCGGTCGCCTATCAGAACGCCCAGTCCGACGTGGTCTTCGTAATGACGCCCGAAGTCATCAACCGGTGACCCGGACGGCCGGCCGACTCCATTACGAGCGCGGCGCCAGCATCCCCGAGACGGCAATCGTCATCGGGGTCTTGCTGGCGCTGATTCTCGGGATCATGGACTTCGGCCGTGCCATGTATACGTATGCCTTCATCGCCCAGATCACGCGCGAAGGCGCGCGTTGGGCGACGGTGCGGGGATCGCAGTGCGCGCTGCTCGACAACTGCAACGCAACGTCGGCGCAGATCCAGACCTACGTGCGCGGCCTCTCCGAGGGTCTGACTACTCCCAGCAACATCAACGTCACCGCGACTTGGCCGTCGACGAGCTGCCCCGCGGGCAGTTCCGGGAACGCGCCGGGTTGCGCCGTCTCCGTCAATACCACGTATCAGTATAAGTTCACGCTCATTCCGTTCTTGGCGAGCCTTCCACTCAACATCTCAAGCACTTCACAAATGGTGATCTCGCAATGAAGAACAAGAATCAACGAGGACAGGCCCTCCCCCTCATCGCGATATCCCTCGGAGCCCTCATGGGCTTCGCGGGCATCTCCGTGGACGTCGGGTACCTCGAATACCGCCAGCAGGCGCAGCAATCGGCGACCGATGCCGCCGCCCTCGGGGGCGCCGAACAGCTCGCTCACGGCGCCTGCACGAACACCGGCAACGCAAAGGCGGCCGCGCTCTCAGACGCGAGCGACAACAGTTTCCCGAACGGCTCCCAGATCACGGTCACGCCGAATACGCCGCCGTCGAGCGGGCCCTTTGCGGGGAACGCCTGCGCGGTCGACGTTCAGATCGTCACGCAGAACGTGCCGACCTATTTTTCGCGCATGTTCGGCTTTCCGGCGGGCATGACCGAGTCTACCCACGCGGTCGCCGCAGTGACGACGAACGGCGCGGCCCCCTGCATCTACCTGCTCAGCCAGACCGTCCAAACCAACTTTAACGGGGCTAACGTCAACTCGCCGCAGTGCTCGATCGCAATCAACGATACGGCGAACTTCAACGGCGTGACGATCGGCGCCCCGATGATCGGTTACGCCGGCGCCGCCCCGAACAAGAACGGCGCGAACTTCACGATGGCGACGCCCTCGCCGATGCTGCCGGTCCAAGACCCGTGCCCGGAGTTCTCAGGCTGCAATTACCTCGCGACCAACCCTCCGTCGACGACGAATTGCACGAGTTTCAACGGCAACGGTTACTCCGGCACGCTCGCCGCCGGCTGCTACAGTTACCTCAATCTCAACGGCGCCAACGTGACGCTGCAATCGGGCGGAACCTACGTCCTCAGCGGCACCTCGAACTTCAACGGCGCCCACGTCACGGGAACCGGCGTCACGCTCTACGTCCCCGCGACGGGAACGCCGCCGAACTTCAACGGCGCGAGCGTCAGCCTCTCGCCGCCGACGAGCGGAAATCAGGTCGGCACGCTCTATTATCAGGTGCCGTCGAACACGCAGAGCCCGAACTTCAACGGCACCTCGAACTGGTATAGCGGCTTGATCTACTGCCCCGGCGCCACTGCCGTGAACTTCAACGGCTCGGGCGGCGGCTACGTCGTGCTCGTCTTCGGCGCGTGGAACGTCAACGGCGCCGGCGTCTACGATTTTGCAACACCCTCTCCCGGGCAAGCACTTAGCCCAAAGGCGGTAATCGTTCAATGAAGCAGCTCCAAGAGAACGAGAGCGGAACGAGCGTCGTGGAACTGGCCGTCGTTCTGCCCATGCTTGCGTTTCTACTGATCGGCCTGGTCGAGATCGGCCGCTACACCTACTTCGGCATCGTCGCCGCGCACGCGGCGCGCGCGGGCGTGCAGTACGGCGGCCAGACGCTCGTTACGGCCCTCGATACCACGGGGATGACGACGGCGGCCTCGAAGGACGCGCAGAGTCTCTCGAACTGGACCGTGACCCCGTCGCACGTCTGCACCTCCTCGGGCAGCGTCGTGAGTTGCCCGAACGGCTCGGGAGCCTCGATTCCAGGCGTCGTCTACTACGTTCAGGTCCAAGTGAAAGGCACGTTTGCGACCCTCATGAACTACCCGGGGATCCCGAACAACATCCCCGTTACCGCTACCGCGATGATGCGGATAGGCAATCAATAGGGTGAACGCCCTCGCGCTGCGGCCCGCGCGCATTCCGGCGCGCCGAAACGGATCCGCCACGGCGTTGCAGACGCCGGTCGGCGGCGTTTCGGCGATCTTCGCGCTGGAAGGCTTCGACCGGCGCCGCGGCGTCGCGACGTACTCGCTACGCGTGATGAACTACTCGCGTTCGCAGCTCGTCTGCCGCACCTGGATCATCTCGCGCGCCGGGGACGCCGCGCCCGCCCATCCGATGCTCCTCGAGGTCGCGCCGCGATCGACGGCTGCGACGCAAATTCCGGTCTGGCCGGGCGATTTCGCCTCGTTCGACCGCGCGATCGCGGAAGTCGCAGGCGACGGCGTGCACTGCCTCGTCGAAGCGCCGGCTCCCCGCATCTCCAAGCTGCACCGCGCGTACACGTTTGCGGCGGCGAGCCTCGTCGCCGGAATCCTCGCGATCGTCACGGCCGGCGCGCTGCGTTCGGCAGTGCCGCGGATCGCCGCCTTCGCCGTGCCGCCCGAGGCGCTCGCCGGCACGACCGTGCGCGCCGAGTACGGCGCGGAGGGCGCCGGCAACCTCTCGTACTACGTCCAGGCACCCGACGGAAGCCGCATCGCGGGCGGCACGCTCTCGCAGATGTCGGGCTCGATTCCGATCGCGATTCCGGCTTCGGATCAGCCCGGCGCGTACACGCTGCAGATGACGATGGCCGGACCGCTCGGCACGACGAGCGAGACCCGCGTCCTCAACACGCTCGTCATGCGCCCCCACTCGAAGGCGCAGATCGCGGCGATCTCCGTGAACCCGGTCGTTGCGCGGCCGGGCGAGACGGTCGAAGTCGCGTACTCTGCCGCCGGCGACGAGGGCTACGTTCGCCTCATGGGTACCGATGGAACGATCTGGGGGCAGCAGCCGTTCTCGCGCACCGGGCAGACGCACTTCGTCGTTCCGCCGTTCGCCAATCCCGGCGAACTGCGCGTGTTGCTCCACGTTACGAAAGGTAACTCGACGGCGCAATCCATGGCAGGCATCGTCGTGGCGGCGGCGCATGCGCCCGCGGCCGCTCCGGCCGCCGCAGCGCCGGCGATTCTGAGCGACGACGATCCGGCATCGGCTGCGACGATGAGCAGCGACGCAAACGGCACGTTCGAGCTCGCAGCAAAGACGGTTCGCAGCGGCGGTTCGATAGCCGTGAAGATTATCTCGCCGCGAAACGGCATGCGGATCGCGCTCGTGGATCTCCAATCGCACGAGGTCCAAGGCGTAGACGTCGGAGCGAGTGACGACGTCGTGACGCTGCACGCGCCGACCGTGCAAGCTGCGACGCGCTACGTCGTGCAGGCAAGTTTCACCGACGGCTTCGGCCAGGAGAGCGTCGTAGCGCCGGTGACGGTCGTCCCTTAGCGGTCTGTAGGCAAGGGGAAAGAGAAGGGCGCCACCGCAAGCGGTGACGCCCTTTTCATCTCTGTTCTGAGTCTAGACCGAGGTGGCGACGGTGCTGAAGAGCGAGCTCAGGTTCTTACCGAGCGTCGTAACGGCAATGAGGGCCACCATGGCGATCAGGGCGACGAGCAGGCCGTACTCCACCATCGTGGCGCCTTCCTCATCGCGGATCATTTTCTTGAGAGTCTTAAGCATGCTATCTCCTTCGGTGGGCGAGTATTTGCTTCGGTTTCTTCCAAAGAACGTTCCCGAACGCGATAACGTCCCGGCGTCTCACAAAATGATTGACGCCGGCCGGTTACAGCCCCGGAACAAGCGAGCCTCCGCCCGCCTAAGCGGCCGCTGCTCGCGTTGCCCCTTCGCCTTCCGAGGGGGTATCCTCCTGCCGAAAATGTTTTGTTTCCGTTGACCCACGTTGACGGGTGGACGGAATGCTGGCATAATGCTCCGGCGGGCGTCTGGTAGATCGAGGCAGGTTGGGTTCTATAACCTCCCGCGATTTTCGTCGTTTGTGGTACAATAGAGCACGGATGGGTAGGCAGAAACCTTTGCCTCGCCCTCTACGTTCTAAGAACAAGCGACAAAAGACGCATGCGCACTAAGGAGAACCTATGATTACTACTCTGAAAGCCCTACTGCGCGATGAAAGCGGCGCGGAGCTGGTCGAGTACGGGCTCCTGGCGAGCCTGATCGCCATCGTGGCGATGGTCGCCGTCCAGGCCCTCGGAAAGAACGTCAGCACGCTCTACGCCAACGCAGCCACCTCGATTTAGATCCTCTCCCCTGGGCAGGACCGAAGAGCGGTCACTTGCCCTGCTGCGGCGTTGATTTTTGTTGACGGATTATCGGCGGCGGGGGAGAAACCAGGGGGAAGGGTCGGGCACTCGGTGGCCGGCCTAGCGACGAGGGACCCGGGTTTAGCCAGGCTCCCCGTAACGATGCAGCGACTTTTGAGTAGTGAGTAGCAAGTAGTGAGTAAACGAGATGAGGAGGGACTAGAAATGTTGAGACGCCACGAAAAGGGGCAGATCATACCCCTGGTCGCGATTTCTCTCACCGTACTAATGGGATTCGGCGGCCTTGCCGTCGACCACGGCTACTGGGAATACACGCTTCGCCAGCAGCAAAACGCGGCCGACAGCGCCGCGATCGGCGGCGCCCAAGCGCTGGCCAACGCGGGATGCCCCGCCTCGAGCGCGGCTCAGACGGCGGCGCTCGCGGATGCGGCGAGCAACGGCTACGGCAGCACCGGCATCACGGTCAGCAACCCGCCGACGACCGGCGCATACTCCGGCAACAACTGCGCGGTCATGGTTTCGATCGCCAATCAGAAGAAGCCGTCGTTCTTTAGCCGGGTGCTCGGCTACAACCAGATGTATGAGTCGACCACGGCGACGGCCCAGCTCGTCGCCAACAACCCGACCTGCATGTACATGTTGAGCACGACGGGTACGACGCAGTTCAATGGCGCGAACATCACGGCGACCGGCTGCGGAATCTCGGTGAACGGCACGTTCACCTGCGGTTCCAACACGATCACCGCGAGCTCGATCGGCTACGCCGGCTCGGCGCCGAGCTGCGGCAGCGCGAAGTTCTCGGCAGCGACGCCTGCACCGCAGGTCGCCCAGACGAATCCGTGCCCGGAGATCGCCGGGTGCGCTTACCTCGCATCCAACCCCCCGCCCGTGACGAACTGCAAGACCCTCAACGCGAACATGAACGACTCGATCAGCCCGGGATGCTACAACGCGCTGACGGTCGGCACGTGCGGAACGGTTACGCTCCAGCCGGGTCTCTATGTCCTCAACGGGACCAGCGACTTCAGCAACACGAACTTCGTCGGCAACGGCGTGACGTTCTACGTCACGAACAGCGGAACGCCGCCGGACTTCAGCCAGTCGGGCACGGCGACGTTGACGCCGCCGACGACCGGAAACTACAAGAACGTCCTGTACTATCAGGTCCCGACGAACACCAAAGCACCGAACTTCAGCGGCCCGATGAACTTCAGCGGCCTCGTCTACGCTCCGTCCGCTACGGGCGTGGCCTTCGACGGCGCCAAGGGCACCTATAGCGTCGTGGTCTTCGGATCGGCGAAGCTGAACTCGACGACGGCCTACACGTTCGCGTCGCCGCCGCCGAGCGCAACCATCGTCAAGTCCGTGGTGCTCGGACAATAATGCGCGCGCTGAAAGGCTCCGATTCGGGAGCCGCGCTCGTCGAGTTCGCAGTCGTGGCGCCGATGCTGGCTCTGCTGCTCATCGGACTCATCGACTTCGGGCGCTACACGTTCGACGCCATGGTGGCGTCGAACGCGGCGCGGGCCGGCGCTCTGTACGGAGCGCAGAACCTGATCACCGCGAAGGATACGACCGGCATGACCAACGCGGCCCTCGCGGATGCCCAGAACCTACCGAACCTGACGATCAGCAACGCAAGCTACTACTGCCAGAGCCCGTGTTCGTCTACGGCTCCGGTCTACTACGTCACGGTAACAGCCTCGGGCACGTTCACGCCGATCATTCAATACCCCGGCCTTGCGTCGTCGATCAAGGTAAACGAAACTTCAACGCAACGGGTACAAAACCAATGAAGCGGCACGCACAACGCGGCAGCAGTCTTCCCGAAATGGCCATCGCGGCCGGATGCCTGCTGCTCCTCATGTTCGGCATCGTCGACTTCGGTCGAGCGATGTATACCTACGGGTTCGTCGCGCAGCTAGCGCGTCAGGGGGCTCGTTACTGGATCGTTCGGGGCACGACGTCCTGCACGAACAGCAACAGCCAGCTGCCGAACTGCAACGCTTCGGCCGCCCAAGTTACGTCCTACGTCCAGAGCCTCTCCGAGGGATTGACGACCCCCAGCAGCATCACGGTTACCCCCACGAAAGTCAGTTGTCCGAACTCCGGCGGCGCGCTCCCGACGGCCGCGCCCGGATGCACGATCTCGGTCACGGTCAGCTATCCATTCAAGTTCATGACAGGCATCCTACCAAGCGCCGCGATCACGATGTCGAGCACGTCGACAATGGTGGTGGCACAATAACACGCTAACTCTCGAGACTCACTACAGCTACTCAGCGGCGGCCATAACGGCCGCCGCTCTTTTTTTCGGCCTAATCAAGAAGACGAGCGGCGTCGAGAGGACGAAGACGACGGCCGTGACGCGGAAGAGATAGTTGTAGGCGATCATCGCAGACTGCTGCGCGACCATCTGCGTGAGCTGGCCGACGGGATAGCCGTGCGTCTGCGTTACGCCCGACGCGAGCACGTTCCACGCAACGGCGGTCTGGTGCGTGAGCATCGTCGTCAGGATCGCGATGCCGAGGCTTCCGCCGAGCTGGCGAAGCAGCGTGAAGACGCCGGTCGCGCCGGCGAGCTCGGGCACGGGCACGTCGCCGAGCGAGATCGTCGTGAGCGGAACGAAGAGGAAGCCGAGGGCGAAGCCTTGGACGAGGCGCGGCCAGAAGACGTCCCAATACCCCGCCTGCACGCTGAGCCCGCCGAGGAGCCACGAGGACCATGCGAAGAGCAGCGTGCCGAAGACTATCGACCAGCGCCCGTCGATCCGGTTGAGCAGACGTCCGATGATCAGCATCGAAACGGCCGTCGCAAAGGCACCGGGCATGAGCGCCATGCCGGTATCGAACGCGGTGAAGCCGAGGGTCGATTGAAAGAAGAGCGGCAGAATAAGCGCCGTTCCGAAGAGCCCGAAGCCCATGATGATGCCGAGAAACGAGCCGACCGAGAACGAGCGGAATCGAAAGACGCTCAGATCCACGATCGGATGCTTGTCGCGCAGCGCCTTCATCACGAACGCGACGAGCGCGCTGACG
This sequence comes from Candidatus Binatia bacterium, assembly GCA_035541935.1. Taxonomy (GTDB): domain Bacteria; phylum Vulcanimicrobiota; class Vulcanimicrobiia; order Vulcanimicrobiales; family Vulcanimicrobiaceae; genus Cybelea. The sequence goes on from DATKMJ010000020.1 coordinate 19,345, forward strand.
GCGATGGCGGAGAAGAGCAGAATCGTCTGCGACTGGAACCAGTCGTCGCGCTCGCCCTGTTCGAGCACGAACTGCAGCGAGGCCAATCCCGCCGTCAGTAGGCCGAGGCCGATCCAGTCGATGCCCCCCTTGGGCTTCTCGATGTACTTCGGATTCGGGATGAAGGCGAGCGTCATCAGAAACGCGGCGATGCCGATTGGAATGTTGATGTAGAAGATCAGCGGCCAGCTGGCGTTGTCGACGATCCATCCGCCGAGCGTCGGCCCGATCGCGGGTCCGACCATCGCGCCCATGCCGAAGATCGCCATCGCCGCACCCCGCCGCTCGATCGGAAACGTCTCGAAGAGGATCGCCTGCGCCGTCGGTTGGAGCGCGCCGCCGCCGATGCCCTGGACGATGCGATAGAAGACGAGCACCCAGATCGAGCGCGCCGTGCCGCAGAAGAGCGACGCGACGGTGAAGAGCGCCAGCGACGCGGCGTAGAACGCCTTGCGCCCGAGCAGCGCCGTCAGCCAGCCGTTGAGCGGCATCACGACGACGTTCGCGAGAATGTAGCCGGTGGCGACCCACGCGACTTCGTCGACCGTCGCGCCGAGGTTGCCGCCGATCGTGCTGATCGCGACGTTTACGATCGTGCTGTCGATGATCGCCATGATCAGCCCGAGCATCACGGTGATCGTGATGAGGGCGACCGGCGCGCCGTGACGGTGTCGAAGCGGATTTTTCATCAGGCTAAAGGCTAAAGGCTTCGGACCCGCTCTCGACCAACGGGGGTTGCGGTGAGAACGGCCACTCTTCTTGCCGTCGCCCTCGCGATATTTGCCGTGGTGGACGCCGTCGCGTTCAGGACGAGCCTCTACCGCAGCATCCTCGACCCGAACTCGAGCACCGGCAGCTTCGAGGCTGCGATCGATCAACTTCGAGCGCTGCGGGCCGACCCGCGAACCGACGTGCTCGTGCTCGGCGATTCGCGAATCTACTCGGGCCTCGATTCGAAGGCCGCGAGCGTGGCGAGCGGCGGCTTGCGCTTCCTCAACGGGGGCGTGCCCGGAACGACGCCGCGCTGCTGGCCGTTCTTCGCGCGCGCCATCGATCCGAATGCCGGCCGGCTGCGTGCCGTCGTCATTCCGGTCGATACGTACGCTGACGACGACTCCGCGATCGGCAGCCTCGACGGCGACGATCGGCCGATGGACCTGCGCTACATCGTCTTTCAGACGCGCGTCGCCGATCTTCCGAAACTGGCGGGATCGTTCTCCGATCCGCGCGAGCGCGTCGAGTATGGAATAGATCTCTTCTGGCGTGCGGCCGAGCTGCGCGACGATTTTCAGGAGCTCGCGGCAAATCCAGCCGCGCGTTTCGCGCTGCTCGCGCACGCGCCGTCGCGGTCGCCATACGACCCGCTGGCGGCGCATCCCCGAACGGAGTCGCTCGTAGGGCTGCGCGTGAACTTTGCGACCAACGCAATCGAGTATCCGCCGGGCATGAGTGACGACGAGCGAGCCGCGATCGCGACGCAGGTGCTGCGCGTCCCCAAGCCGAGCCCGTCGTACGCGACCTATAGGCTCCAGTGGCTCGCGCCGATCGCCGCCCGGTATCGCGCCGCGGGCGTTCCCGTGATCTTCGTGCGCATCCCGACGCGACCGGCGCATCGCAAAGCCGACGAGAGCCCGAGCGGATCGCTCCTGACGATCGGCCGCGTTGACGGCGCGCGCTTTCTGCCCGCAGCGCCGTATCTCGCGCTCGAGCAGCCGCAACTCTTTGCCGACGAAGACCACCTTAATCGCGAAGGAAGTCTGCGCTTCAGCCGCCTGCTCGGCGCCGACGTCGCCCGCACGCTAACGACGGCGTCATGCCCGTCGTGTCATTCCCGGAATGTCACGCGCAGCGGCATCGAACGGCATGTCACCCTGAGCGGAGTCGAACAGCATGTCATCCTGAGCGTAGTCGAAGGGCTGAGCGTAGTCGAACGGCGCAGCGGAGTCGAAGGGCGCTCCTGGGAAGCGCGCTACGCGGGCCTCAACGGACCGTACGATCTCTCGTGGTTCGAAGCGGCCGCGGGAATCGGGATCCCGCTGCGCTTTCAGTCGTACGAGTTCTGGCTCTTCGTGGCGATCGTCGCCGCGCTGTTCTACCTGCTCCCGCGGCGGTACGGCAAGTGGGTGCTGCTGCTTACGAGTTACTACTTCTACGCGCGCTGGAACGCGAAGTACGTGCTCTTCCTCTGGATCCTTACCGCGAGCGACTACGCGATCGCGATCGCGCTGGAGAAGCAGCGCGAGGTCGCGCGCCGCGATCCGCGGTTGCTCCTCGGGCTGGGCGTCGCCGCAAACCTGGCCTTTCTCGGAACGTTCAAGTACCTCAACTTCGCGAGCGGCACCGTCGCGGCGCTGCTCGGAATGCACGAGAACCCCTGGCTCGTCAACCTGTTCGTGCCGATCGGCATCAGTTTTCACACGTTCCAGAGCATCTCGTACCTCGTCGACGTCTATCGCGGCCGCATGACGGCGATTCGCAAGCCGCTCGACTACGCGCTCTACCTCGCGTTCTTCCCGCAACTGCTCGCGGGGCCGATCGTGCGGGCGGGACTCTTCTTCGGCGAATTGTTCTCGTGGCGGCCGCCTACTCCGGCGGACGTTAGTTATGGCTTGGCCCGCGCGGGCTTCGGGATGGTGAAGAAGACGGCGATTGCCGATCAGTTCGCGCCGGCCGCGAACGCATACTTCGGCTCGATCGCGAGTCATCCGGGCGCGCCGGCGGCGTGGAGCGCGGTCTTTGCGTTCGGCATGCAGATCTACTTCGATTTCTCGGGCTATAGCGACATCGCGATCGGCTGCGCGCGGCTCTTCGGCTTCGTCTTCCCCGAGAACTTCGCAATGCCGTATCTCGCGACGAGCGTCACCGATTTCTGGCATCGCTGGCATATCACGCTCTCGACGTGGCTGCGCGATTACGTCTACATACCGCTCGGCGGCAGCCGCGACGGCAAGCTCGATACGCTCCGCAACCTCATGCTGACGATGCTGATCGGCGGGCTCTGGCACGGCGCGCAGTGGACGTTCGTTGCCTGGGGCGCCTTTCACGGCATCGCGCTCTGCCTGGAGCGGGTGCTCGGCATCGGCCACGAGCGCACGGCGCCGCGCGGCATCGTCGCGCTTGTTCGTATCGCGATCACGTTCGCGATCGTCACGCTCGCGTGGGTGCTCTTCCGCGCGCCGACCTTCGGAGCGGCCGCTGCAACCTATCGCGCGCTCTTTATCGGCGGAGCCGGGACGTCGATGCTCGCCGGATGGCCGGCGGTGCTCGCCGCGGGCGTCGTCGCGTTCGGCGCGGCGCGGCTGCTCTTCGATCGGTGGAACCTGCGTCTCGCGTGGGACCAACTGCGCCCGCTCTCGCAGGCGGGTGCGCTCGCCGGAGTGTTGCTCGCGCTCGCGCTGCTCTCGTGGCCGGGGCTATCCCCAACGTTTATCTACTTCAAGTTCTAAGGCGCGGCGGGGGCCTTTGGCCGAGGGAATCCAGTTTGAGCTACGGCTAGCCGGAGCTTGGTGAGGGCGGCGCGGATTTCGGAAAGGCGCGAATGCGGTCGATCGTCTCGAGGATCGCCAGCGCGAACTTTCCAAGCGTCGGGATGACGCGCGGCCGCAACAACCGCTGATCGAAGGCGGCCATGTAGCGATCGTTCTCCTCGACGCAGGCGCGCAGGAACGCCGTCGGCGTCAAGCCGGAGAGAACTTCGCCGAAGAGATCGATGCGCATATCTTCCGGTTGCTCGTTCTTGGGGGCGCTGCCGGCCATCTCGCTGCCGCCCTTGACGCGCCGGGTGACGGCGCTGCCGTAGCAGAGGAGCGCCGGTATCGCCTGCATGAGCGGTCCGCGCAGGCCTCGCCGGGTTCGGTCCCACGCGACCCAGTTGACGAAGAAGACGATGTGGCGCGCCTCTTCGACGAGCACGCGCGAGAAGAGCGAGGTCAGCGACTCGGGCAGGATGCGCGCGTCGCGCGCGAGCCGGAAGATGCCGAAGCCCGCGAACGAGTCGACGCACTCGTCATAGCCGAAGCCGATGAAGGCGTCCCGCGTTGGTTCCTTTCCCTTTGACTCGGGCGTCACTTTGAGTCCGTAGCGATCGATCATGCACTGGAGTATGCGGCCGTGCCGGGCTTCCTCGTATCCTTGCAGCGCGAGCGCCTCGCGCACGATCGGATCGCCCTCGGTCTTTGCGTAGCCCTCGAGCATGACGCCTGCGTCTTGCTCGACCTCGAGCGCCATCGTCCAAATCGGAATCGCGCGCAGCCGCGCGAGCGAGAGATCGTCGAGCTCGGGCCACGGCCAGTCTTTCGGGTCGTAGGCGCGGTGCGATTCCACGAAGGTCCGGCAGAAGAGTTCCTTGTGTTCGTTTGAGCCGATACGCAACTCGATCACTCCATCGTCAAAGGTGAGGCTTGAGGCCCGGGGAGGCAACCATGCCGAGCGCGGTCGAAGGTGCCCTCTAGCCATGACCGCGCCCCCGCAATCGCTCCCGTTAAGCAATCATCGCGCTCGCCTTGAGCGGTACCTTCGAGGAATCGCTCTTTCGACCGGCTCGGTCGCGGGGCAGATAATCGAGGAGCGCCGCTCGGCGCGCTACGAGCCGGACCCGATGCGCCCGTGCCTCGTGCTCTGGGCGTGTGCCGCCGGGAACGGCGATCTCGACGACGCGCTGCCGGTGGCGGCCGCGTTCGACCTCTTCGACCGTTTTCTGCTGTTGCACGACGAGCTCGACGGCGACTCGCCGGCGGCCGACGTATGGGGCCTCGGCCAGAGCCTCAACGCGGGCGACGCGCTCTTCGCGCTCGGCTTTCGTACGCTTGCAAGCGACGTCTCCCATCCGGCCCGGCGGCTCGAGGCGGCCCGGCTGGTGGCTGAAGCAGTCCTCGAGGCGATCGAGCGCAGCGGCGACGAGGCGGCCCGCAGCGCGCTGTTGACCGGCGCCGCGATGCGCGCCGGCGCCGTGATCGCCGGGCTGCCCGAGAACGTCGCGCTCGAGTTCTCGCGCGCGGGGCGGCTGCTTGGGGCCGCCGCCTTGGATGGCGACGCGCGCTCCGCGGAGAGCACCGCCGCGCAGGCGCTTGCAGCGTTGGCGGAGTGCACGGCGAGCGCCGATCGCGAAGCCCTCGAAGAAGTGGCCCGTTACGTTGCGCAACGAGCGGCCTGAGCCCGCGACGCCGTCGCGAAAGGCGGACCATCTCCGGATCAACATCGAGCGCGACGTCGCGGCCAAGGGCGTCGAGGCCGGCTTCGATGCGTTCCGCCTTCGTCATCGGGCGCTGCCCGAGATGGATCTCGCCGACGTCAATACGTCGGTCGAGATCTTCGGACGCAGGCTCGGCGCGCCGCTGCTCATCTCGTGCATGACCGGCGGAACCGAGGACGCGCGACGCATCAACCGGCGTCTCGCCCTCGTCGCGCACGAGCACGGATTCGCGATGGGTCTCGGCTCCGGGCGAGCGCTGATAGAATCGCCCGAATCGCTCGATACGTTCGACGTCCGCGGCGAAGCGCCGGAGATCGCGCTCCTCGCGAACCTCGGCGCGGTTCAGTTGAATAAAGGATACGGCGAGGCGGAGTGCCGGCGGCTCGTCGAGTTGCTGCGCGCCGACGCGCTCGTGCTTCATCTCAACCCGCTCCAGGAGGCGCTGCAGCCCGAAGGCGACACGTGCTTTGCGGGATTGCTCGCGCGGATCGAAGCGCTGTGCGCTCGCGTCGACTTTCCCGTTCTCGTCAAGGAAGTCGGCTGGGGAATCGCAGCGCGCGACGTTCGCGCGCTCTTCGACGCGGGCGTGGCCGCAATCGATCTCGCCGGCGCGGGCGGCACGTCGTGGAGCGAGGTCGAGCGCTACCGAATCGCGGAGCCGTGGCGCGCGAGGGTCGCCGGAAACTTCGCCGGCTGGGGAATTCCCACGGCGCAGTGCCTGATCGAGGCTCGCAAGGTCGCACCGACCGAGACGCTGATTGCAAGCGGCGGGATTCGCGGCGGACTCGACGTTCCGAAGGCGCTCGCGCTCGGCGCCGATCTCGTCGGCATCGCCGGGCCGTTTCTGCGCGCGGCCGACGAGAGTCTCGATGCGGCAAACTCGCTAGCGAAGGAGCTCGTCGAGACGCTGCGCGTCGCGATGTTCTGCGCCGCGGCGCGTACGCCGGCGGACCTGCGCGTCGAGTAGATGGCGCTCAACCTCGAAGCCGCGGATGCCTACTGCCGGATGCTCACGCAACGGCACTACGAGAACTTCAGCGTCGCGTCGCGCTTCGTTGACGCGGAGACGCGGCTCGACCTCGCGCGCATCTACGCGTACTGCCGCACGACCGACGACTTGGGCGACGAGAGCCCCGGCGGTCAGGCCGAGGCGCGGCTGGAGCGATGGCGCACCGAGGTCGAGTGGCTCTTCGCGGGCGTCACGCCCGTCCATCCGGTGCTCTTCGCGCTCGCGCAGACCGTCGAACGGCACGCGATGGCGGCGCAGCCGTTTCTCGACCTGATTGCGGCAAACGTGCAGGACCAGCGGGTGACGCGGTATCGCACGTGGGACGAGTTGATTGGCTACTGCCGGCTCTCCGCCGCCCCGGTCGGGCGCATGGTGCTGCGCGTCTTCGGCGTCGACGACGCCGAGTCGGAACGGCTCTCCGACGACGTCTGCATCGGCCTGCAGTTGGCCAACCACGCGCAGGACGTCAGCCGGGACGCCGAAATCGGGCGCCGCTACCTTGTGGATAGCGACGTCGACGCCAGGGGAATCGCGGGCGCCGCGCAAGCCATGGTGGAGCGGGCTCGCGGGCTCCTGGCGTCGGGCGAAGCGCTCGAGCGCCGGGTCCCGAAGGCGCTCCGGCTCCAGCTCTCACTCTACCGGATGGGAGGCTTGGCCATTTGCGACGCGATTCAGGCCACCGGCTATGAGACGGAACACCAACGGCCAAGCGTTTCGCCGTCCACGAAGGTATCGCTCGTGGTCCGCGCCGCATTAGAGAGTTTTTTGCGAGGCCGTCCTGCTTAGATGATCAACCTCCAGCGCGCGTTGCGCATTTCGATTCCCGCGTCGGAGCGCCAACGGGCCGAGCGGTTCAACCGCGACATGGCAAAGCGCGAAGCCGGCAACTTCTACTGGGGCTTCATCTCGCTCGGCTATCACGAGCGGATGGCGATCTACGCGCTCTATAACCTCGCCCGCCAGGTAGACGACGAGGCCGATCGGGTCGGCGTCGAAAACCTCCCGGCGCGGCTGCAGGTGCACCGGGAGCGGATCTCACGCTGCGCGCGCGGCGACGTCGGCGACGATCCGATCCTGCAGGTGCTCTCCGAGGCGATGGAGCGCTACTCGATTCCGGAGTCCGAGCTGCAGATGCTCGTGGACGGCGTCGAGATGGACTTCACCCGCTCGCGCTATGAGAACTTCGAAGAGCTGCGCAGCTACTGCAATCTCGTCGCATCGGTCGTCGGCCGGATGTGCGTGCGAATCTTTGGCTTCAGCGATCCGATCGCACTCGAGCGCGCCGACGATCTCGGCCTCGCCCTCCAACTGACGAATATCTTGCGCGACGTGCGCGAGGACGCCGTGGACATGAAGCGGATCTATCTGCCGCAGGACGAGTTGCGGCGCTACGGCATTCCCGAGTCCGCGCTGGCCGCCGGCGAGATCCATCCGGGCTGGAACGAACTGATCGCGCAGAGCGTCGAGCGCGCCCGCATCTACTTTGCATCGGGCTACGAGGTGTTGCAGTACATCCCGCGCCGGCCCGCCGCGTGCGTGGGAACGATGGCCGGTATCTACGAGGAGCTGCTGAAGAAGATCGAGCGCGATCCCGCGCTTCCGCTGCGAGCGCGCGCCGCGCTCTCGAAGACTGAAAAGTTGCGCGTCGTCGTGCGTTCGTGGCTCTCGAGCGCGTAGCCGTCGGTCGCCTGTCGCCCGTCCTGGACTCCGGCGACACTCGGCCGTCCATGGCCGTCGTCGGCGGAGGGCTCGCCGGTCTCGCGGCGGCGCTCCGTCTAAAGGACGCCGGCGCGCGCGTCGAGCTCTTCGAGCGCAGCCGGCTGCTCGGCGGGCGCGCCACCTCTTTCGAGATCGACGGCGTCGAGGTCGACAACGGGCAGCACGTCTTTCTCGCGTGCTGCACGGAGTTTATGGATTTCGCGCGGCGAGTCGGCATGGAAGACGATCTTCGGCTTCAAGATCGCTTTGAAGCGCGGATTCTCTCGCGCGACGGAACCACCGGGAGGCTGCGTGCCGGCGCGCTGCCGGCGCCGCTGCATCTCGTCGAGTCGTTTCTCGCCTATCGCCAACTAACGCCCGCGCAGAAACTGCGCATCGCGCGAACGCTGCTCCGCTGCGCGCCCGCGCTCGACGGCGAGACGTTCGAAGCGTGGCTCCAACGCAACGGCCAAGGCGCGGGCGAGCGGCGGGCGTTCTGGGACCCGTTCTTCATTCCCGCGCTCAACGCGCCGTTCGATCGCGTCTCGGCCGCCGATGCGCTCTTCGTGCTGCAGACCGCGTTCTTGCGCGATGCGAGCGCGGCGCGCTTCGGTTTCTCGCGGGTTCCGCTCGCGCATCTCGCCGGCGCCGCTGCGCGGCAGCTCGACGCCGTGCATACCTCGACGGCAGTGCTCGGCGTGGAGCCGGGCGGCGGCCGCGTCACTCTGAGCCTGTCGAAGGGGGAAAATGCAACCTTCGATGCGGTCGTCCTCGCGGTGCCGCCGAAGCAGGTCGAGCGAATCGTGGCCGATCCGGAGCGCTACGGGATCGCCGACCTCGATGCGTACGACGCCTTTCCGATCGTCGACGTACACCTGTGGCACGACGGCGGTGCGAGCGGTCTCGATTTCGCCGCCGCGCTCGAATCGCCGCTCCAATGGATTTTCGAAAAAGCGCCGGGCTATCTCTGCTGCAGCATGAGCGCCGCGGACGAGCACCTGACGCTTCCGACGCAAGAGTTGGAGGCGCTCGCGTGGCGCGAGATTCAGGCGTTTCTCCCGGCGTTGCGCGAGGCGAAGCTGCTGCGCAGCGCGGTCACGCGCAATCCCGAGGCGACGTGGCTCCCACGCGCCGGACGCGCGCGCACCGAACAGCGTACCAAGCATCCCGCGATCGCGATCGCAGGCGGCTGGACGAATACCGGCTGGCCCGACACGATGGAGGCGGCGGTTCGCAGCGGAAACGCCGCGGCGGAGCACCTGCTCTCGCCGCTGGCAGACGCGCGGCGCGCCGCATCGCGGAACGGCTCGCCGCGACCGGAGCACGAGCACGCGCTCCATCGTTCGATCGGATGGCTGCTGCAGACGCAGTCGACCGAAGGCTGGTGGTCGGGAGAGCTGGAGACGAACGTCACGATGACGGCCGAGCACGTGCTTCTCTTCCGCTTCTTAGGCTTGCCGCTCGACGAGTTTCGGATCGGCGCGATCGCCCATATCCTCAACAATCAGCGCGCCGACGGTTCCTGGGCGCTCTACTACGATGGGCCGGCCGACCTCAGCACGACGATCGAGGCGTACGTCGCGCTGCGCGTGCTCGGCGTCGAGCGCGATCGAGAGGAGATGCGCCGGGCGCTCGACGTCATTCTGCGTTTCGGCGGCGTCGTGCGGGCGCGCGTCTTCACGAAGATCTGGCTCGCGCTCTTCGGCGTCTATCCGTGGTCGGGCGTGCCGTCGCTTCCGCCCGAGATCGTCTACTTTCCGCTCTGGATGCCCTTCAATCTCTACGACTTCGCCTGCTGGGCGCGCGGCACGGTCGCACCGCTGACGATCGTCGTCTCGAAGAAGCCGGTGCGCGAGCTCGGCGTGGACGTAAGCGAGATCGTCGCGCCGGGAACCGAGCGCGAGATGCGGCGGGTCACGGGCAAGCGCCACTGGCTGATGTACGTCGAGAGACTCCAGAAGCTCTACGAGCGGCTTCCGGTGCAGCCGTTTCGCGGCGACGCGCAGCGGCGAATCGCGGAGTGGGTGATCGAGCGGCAAGAGGCCGACGGCAGTTGGGGTGGGATTCAACCGCCCTGGGTCTACTCGCTCATCGCGCTCGACCTCATGGGGTATTCGCTCGACCATCCGGTGATGCGCAAAGGCATCGAGGGGATGCGCCGCTTCACGATCGACGACGCGCAAGGCTGGCGTTTTCTCGCGTGCATGTCGCCGGTCTGGGATACGGCCTGGGCGGTGCGCGTGCTCGCGCTCGCCGGCTTCGATTCGTCGCACCCGGCGATGCGCCGGGCCGTCGAATGGCTTTTGCGCGAGCAGATCCCCGACGACGCACCGGGCGATTGGCGAATGAAGTGCAAGAACGGGCGCGGCAACGGCTGGGCCTTCGAGTTCGACAACGACGCCTATCCCGACATCGACGACACGACGATCGTCGTGCTCGCGCTCCTCGAGGGCGGCGATCGTGGCGCGGTCGCATCCTCGGTGGAACGGGCGCGCCGCTGGACGCTGGCGATGGACTGCCGCAACGGCGCCTGGGCGGCGTTCGATCGCGATAACACGCGCTCGTTGCTCTACGACATGCCGTTCTCGGATTTCGGCGCGATGATCGACCCGCCGACCGAAGACGTCACCGCGCACGTGCTCGAGATGCTCGCCGCCTTCGGCTACGACACGTCGAACCGCTACGTGGCCCGCGGCTTGCAGTATCTGCGCGAAACGCAAAAGCCTTCGGGATCGTGGTTCGGCCGGTGGGGCGTCAATCACGTCTACGGAACGTGGTGCGTGATCTCGGCGCTCGCCGCGCTGCGCACCGGCGAGGACATGATCGAACGCGCCGCGGCGTGGCTGATCTCGATGCAAAACGACGACGGCGGATGGGGCGAGAGCTGTCATTCCTACGCCGACGAATCGTTCGCTGGAATCGGCCGGAGCACGCCGTCGCAGACGGCCTGGGCGGTGCTCGGGCTTCAACTCGCGGGTTTAGCGCAACATCCGGCGGTCGATCGGGGTCTTGCCTTCCTGTGCGAACGCCAGCGCCCCGACGGAACGTGGGACGAGCCCGAATGCACCGGAACGGGCTTTCCGCGCGACTTTTATATCAACTACCATCTTTATCGCCATCTCTTCCCAGCAATGGCTCTCGCCGAAGCCCAGCGCGCGCATCATCCTGAACCATCCCGGCGTCAACCTGAACCATCCCGGCGTCAACCTGAATCACCCCCGTGTCATCCTGAGCCTGTCGAAGGATCGCGCTCCGCGCAGGCTTCAGCACAGGACGAAAGCACGGAAACCCTGAAGGAAGCGACCATACAATCATGAGCATGCCAGTTCAACAGAAGCTTGCGGTCGCAAAGTACATCGCCGGCAAGAAATTTCGAGGCGAAGAGAAGTATCCGCTCGTTCTCGAGCTCGAGCCGCTGCTGCAATGCAACCTGGCCTGTGCCGGCTGCGGCAAGATCCAGCACCCCGACGAGATCCTGCGCCAGCGTTTGAGCGTGGAAGAGTGCATCGCAGCGGTCGAAGAGTGCGGCGCGCCGATGATCTCGATCGCGGGCGGCGAACCACTCGTGCACGAGCAGATGCCGCAGATCGTCGAGGAGCTGGTCAAGCGGAAGAAGTTTGTCTTTCTCTGCACGAACGCGCTGCTGCTCAAGAAGAAGATTCACCTCTTCAAGCCGTCGGTCTACTTCGTCTGGATGATCCATCTCGACGGGATGCGTTCGCGCCACGACCAGTCCGTCTGTCGCGAGGGCGTCTTCGACAAGGCGATCGAGGCGATCAAAGACGCGAAGGCGCGCGGTTTCCGCGTCTACACGAACACGACGTTCTTCGATCAGGATGGCCCCGAGGCAGTTCGCGAGGTGCTCGACTACCTCAACGACGATCTCAAGGTCGACATGATGCAGATCTCGCCCGCATACGCCTACGAGAAGGCGCCCGACCAGGAGCACTTCCTCGGCGTCAAGCGCACGCGCGAGATCTTCAGTCAAGTCTTCGCCGACGGCAAGCGGAAGAAGTGGCGCCTCAACCACAGCCCGCTCTACCTCGACTTCCTCGAAGGCAAGGTGGATTTCGAGTGCACGCCGTGGGGCATCCCGTGCTACACGGTCTTCGGCTGGCAGCGCCCGTGCTACCTCATGAGCAAAGAGGGCTACGCGAAAACGTACAAAGAGTTGCTCGAGGAGACCGACTGGTCGAAATACGGCCGCGGGAAGCACGAGTCGTGCGAGAACTGCATGGCCCACTGCGGGTACGAACCGACCGCGGTGTTGCGCACGACGGGTTCGTTCAAGGAATCGCTGCGAGCGGCAGTCGGCAGTTAGTCAGTACGCAGCCTCGTGACCTTTCGGTCGCGGCGCTAGCGGTGGAAAAGAATGGTTAGGGTCGTGGCGATCTGCGTCGAGATCGTCGTCACCCAGGCCGCGACGATCGTGCCGATCACCCAGTTGAATCGCCCATCGACGGCATTGAACCGTGCCTCGATCGTGTCGAGCCGGCGGTCGATGCTGCCGAGGCGCTCGTTGACCTGATCGAAGCCCTCTTCAACGTGCGCGATGCGGGCTTCCAGCGGTTGTGCGTGCATGGGCTGTTCTCTCGAGCATACGACGCTGGCCAATCACGCACCCGCGCCCAGTCGGCAACCGTAAGCCGTTAGGCGTTTTGCGCGTGCAGGCGCTGGTCTAGCGCGCGGATTCCCTCTTGCGGTCCGGCGGCAACGAGCTCGTCGCGCGCTTCGAGCGGCGTCTGCGGCGCCGGGCGGAAGCGCATCGCGCCGTCGCGCTTCAACGCGAGGATCACGCACTCGTCGGGAGCGAGTGTGGAGAGCGCCCGGCCGGCCCACGGCGAGCCCTCGGGAATCGTGAAATCTTCGAGCACGAGTTGGTTGTTCTTGGCGTAGAGCACGGTGTCGACGAGCTCGACGGCCGTCGGCCGGGCCGCGAGGCTCGCCATCCGGCGCCCGCCGATTTGGTACGGCGAGATGATCCGGCTCGCGCCCGCGAGGCGCAGTTTCGACTCCGCATCGTGCCGGTTCGCGCGCGCGATGATGAACAGGTTGGGATTGAGCACGCGCGCAGAGAGCGTTACGTAGATGTTCGCCTCGTCGTTGTCCATCGCGGCGAGCAAACCGCGCGCTCGCTCGACGCCGGCGGTACGAAGCGTCTCGGCGTTTGCCGCGTCGCCGTTGACGGTCACGAAGCCCGCGGCGGCCGCGCGTTCGAGCGATTCGGCGTTGATGTCGACGATCGCGAACGCGATGCCTTCTTGCGTGAGGATGCGCGCGATCTCGCCGCCGACGCGGCCGAATCCGCAGAGAATGAAGTGGTCGGTCATCTTCCTTACCCGCCGGCGTGTTCGCCGTTCCCAGACGGCGCTCCCCAGGCGTCCTTCGAGCGTATAGGTGAGCAGCCGCAGCAGCGTATAGGTCAGCACGCCGAAACCGATCGCCACGACGCCGATCGTCCACCAGCGGCCGGCCACGTCCATCGGTGCCGGCTCGCCGCTGCCGATCGTCGTGATCGTCGTAACCGTCATGTAGAAGGCGTCGAACCACGACCAGTGCTCGAGCCAGACGTAGCCGGCCGTGCCGACGAGAACGACCGCCGCCAGCAGCACCATGGCGACGCCGAGACTCTGCGAGAGGCGCGGCGCGGGCACGATCCCTCAGTCGCCCGTCGGAACGATGCCGAGCGATTCGACCATCAGCACGACCGAACGCTGCGGGGAAACCGGCCGGTGAAGGACGATCATGCGGACGGATTCGTTTGCGGAGCGCCGAAAGCCCGCGCATGACGTTCGCCTTCTACCTCGGCTGGGCCGTCGCCGCCGTGCTCGTCTTCGTCGGGCTCTACGCGCTCGCCGTGCCGGGCGCGCTGGCGGACGGATACGGCGTCCGCAGCGACGGCCACACGTCGTCGGGCTACGTTCGCGCGACCGGCGTTCGCGATGTGGCGCTCGGCGTCGTGCTCGCGGCGACGGCATACTTCCACTCGCTGCCGCTGCTGGTCGTTTTCTCGATTGCGGGCATCGCCGTCTCCGTTACCGACCTCGCGATCGTCTGGCATCACGGCGAGCACAAGCGCTTCCATCCCGCGCACGCCATCCACGCGACCGGCATCGTCGCGTTCGTACTCATCATCGCGATGGCGCTCTTCGCCGTTGGCCGCTGAAGCGGTTATGATAGACGGAGATGCAATCCTCGCAGCGGTGCTCTCGCTACGCGAGGCAACCGAAATGGGTTTCAACGCAGTTGACGGCCGCTTGGGCTCCCTGGAGACTCGTGTATCGGCGCTGGAAACTCGTACGATGCGTTTCGAAGGCAACGTGATGGAACGCTTCGATCGGCTCGACACGCGGCTTGCGGCGGTCGAAACGCGGTAGCTACAGAATCGGAACGTGCGGCGCTGCGTCGCGGCGCGTGAGACCCAGGTAGCGCGGGTCGTCGAACACCTCAACCGCTCGCCGATACGGCAGCAGACCCGACCGCTGGTAGAAGGCCAATGCGTTGGGGTGATCGAGCGTGCACGTATGCAGCCAGAAGCGATCGATCGGATGCGACCAGGCGGTTTCGATCGCGAAGTTCATCAAGAATCTTCCGGCGCCGGTTCCGACCAACGACGCTGCGACGCCAAAGAGCGCGACCTCGCATTCGCGCTCGACGCGAAAGTCGAGTTCGAGCAACCCGCAATCACCATCGCCGGTCACCAGCACGTACGGCTCGTAGCGCGCATCGCCCAACAGTTTGCGCACTTCGTCTTGCGGCATCTGCAGCCGCAGCGTCCACAGATGCTCGTCGCCGACGCGATGGAAGAGCGCGTAATAGCGGCGCAGGTCGCCGGGGTCGATGCGCTCGATGCGCCACGACGCCTCGACGCGATCCGGCCGCGGAGCCGCACGTTCCCGCATCTCTAAGAACGTCTGCGTTGCGGCGAGTTTGCCCGGGGGAACCGGATGGTAACCGTCGGTGAGTTCCATGGCCGTCCCGTTCGCCGGAGCGGCAGCGACCCCGGTCGAAAGGCTCGACGGTGGCAGATAGCGTCTTCCTCACCGGGGCGACGGGCTTCGTCGGGTCGCACATTCTGCGCGAACTGGTCGCCGCGGGCTACACCGTGCGCGCCCTGCGCCGCAGTCGTGCCGCGCGTGACGATGGCGTCGAATGGATCGAGGGGGATCTGCGCGAGGTCGGCGCCTTCGCGCGCTCGCTGTACGGCTGCCGCTACGCCGTGCACTGCGGCGCGCTCTACTCGTTCGCGCCGCGCGATCGCGCGATCATCCACGCCGTCAACGTCGAGGGGACGGCGAGCCTCATGGCCGCGGCCGACCTCGCCGGCGTCGAGCGCGTCGTGCTCACCTCGAGCACCGCAACGCTGCACGATCTGCCCGGCGAGTACCACCGCTCGAAGCTCGAGCAGGAGCGCGCCGCCTTTGCCGGCCGAGCGCCGGTCATCGCGTTGCTTCCCTCCGCGCCGATCGGTCCGGGCGATCGCAAACCGACGCCAACCGGAAAAATGGTGCTCGACTTCGCGCGCGGCAAGATCGTCGCCAAAGCGCCCGGCCACGGCGGCATGAACCTCGTCGCCGTCGAGGACGTCGCGGCGGCGCACGTCGCGGCGCTCGAGCGAGGACGCATCGGCGAACGCTACGCAATCGGCGGCGAGAACCTCACGATGGACGAGATTTGGGAGATGCTGGCGGAGATAACGGGCAAGCCGATGCCGTCGTTCCGCGCGCCCTACGCGCTCGCGCTGCTCGCCGGCTACTTCGACGAAGCGCGCTGCCGGATCGCCGGCGGCGACCCCGACGTGCCGCTCGAGGGCGTGCGCCTATCGCGCGAGCAGATGTACGCGGACTCGTCGAAGGCGCAGCGGGAACTCGGCTACCGCCCGACGGCCGTGCGCGCCGCGCTCGAGCGCGCCGTCGCGTGGTTCTCCGCCAACGGCTACCTGGACGGCGCGCCGGCTAGGAGTTGAGGAAGGGCCGTCCCTCGTGCGCGACGAGCAGGTCGTGCATATCGTTGGCGTGGTCCTCTTCGTCGGCGAGAATGCCTTCGAGCATCACGCGCGTCGTGGGATCCTTGTCGGCGAAGAAGCGGATGAGGTCGCGATAGTGCTCGACTGCGATCCGCTCCGCGACGAGATTCTCTTTGATCATGTCGATGAGCTTGACCGCGTTGCCGTACTCGGTCGCCGAGCGCGAGTGCAGGCCTTCCGGATCGAAGTTCGGCGTACCGCCGAGCTGGTTGATGCGGTTGGCGAGCTTCTCCATGTGGCCGTACTCGTCGCGGGCGTGCTCGGCGAACTCGGCCTTGACGCTCTCGCTGTCGATGCCGACCGCCGCGATGTTATGCATCGTATAGCGTAGGACGCAGACGATCTCGGTCGCGAGCGCGGTCTGCAGCAGGTCGATCGTCTGTTTCGCGTCGCCGCCGTAGTTGTCGGTTAGAGCGCCGCGGTCGAGGTGCTCTTTGGCACGGCGGCGCAGCTCGGTGACGTCGGAGAGAAATGGTTGGCTCGTCGCGCTCATCGTACGGTTCCTCTTTCGTTTTTGCGTTGGGGGCATGAGCTTACGACCGTAGGCGAAAGAAACCCTACGTGGATTCGAGAGCCTGGGGCGACGTGACGTTCGTCGCCGCGACCTCGCTAGAGTGCGCTGCCTTGCGCCGCGAGCTGCACGATGCGCGCATCGTTCAAAGCGGGATCGCATTTGAAGCGCTCGAGGACGAGTTGGGCGACGTCGTCGTGAGTTGCGGCCTCGCCGGCGGGCTGCGCGCGGGCCTTCCGACGGGAACGGTGCTCGTGCCGCGCGAGGTCCTCCGCCCCGACGGAAGCCGGCTCGCCTGCGACCTGCAACTCGTCGAAGCGTTCGCAGAGAGCGCTCGCGGCCTCGGCCTCGAGCCGATCTTGGACCCGATGCTAACGGCCGGGGCGATCGTCAACGGCGAAGCGCGGTCGGAGTGGGCGGCGCGCGGTTACGCGGCTGTGGATATGGAGACCGGTCTGATCTCGGCGGCGCGCATCGCGGCGGTCCGCGTCGTGCTCGACACGCCGGAGCGCGAGCTTTCGGCCGAGTGGCGCACGCCGCTGCGCGCGATGCTGGATCCGCGGAACTGGCCGCAAGCGGTCTGGCTGGCGCGCGAGGCGCCGCGCGCCGCGGCGCTGGCGGCGCGCGTCGTCGCCCAGGCGCAGGGCATCGGCGCGTAGGTGCGTATAACGGGGCCAATGGTGATCGAGCGCATCGACTCTCCGGAAGACGTCAAGCGGCTGCAACGAGATGAGATCGACGTCCTGGCGAGTGAGATACGCGATTTGCTCGTCCGGACGTGTGCCGTTAACGGCGGACACCTCGCGCCGAACCTCGGCGTCGTCGAACTGACCCTGGCGCTCCATCGCGTGCTCGATCTGCCCGGCGACAGGCTCGTCTGGGACGTCAGCCACCAGACCTACGTCCATAAGATTCTCACCGGCAGGCGCGAGCGCTTCGGAACGATCCGCAAGGGCGGCGGGATCTCCGGCTTCGCGATGCGCAGCGAGTCGCCGTACGATCCCTTCGGCGCCGGCCACGCCAGCACGTCCGTCGCGGCGGCGCTCGGGATGGCGCTCGCCCGAGATCTCGCCGGCGGCGACGAGATGGTCGTGGCGGTGCTCGGCGACGGCGCGCTGACCGGCGGCCTCGCCTACGAGGCGTTGAACAACGCGGGCGCGTTGCGCAGCCAGTTCTTGGTGATTCTCAACGACAACGAGATGTCGATCGCGCCGAACGTGGGATCGATCGCTTCGTATCTCTCCGTTCTGCGCAGCAAACCGCTCGCGAACTTCGTTCGCAAGACGGGTAAGGAGATGCTCAAGCGCATCCCGCTCGGCGGCGCGGCGAAGCGCGCGATCGAAGGCGCCGAGATCGGCGCGATGCACTTCATCGGACCGGCGGAGAAAACCGCGGTGATCTTCGAGGAACTCGGCTTCCGTTACATCGGGCCGATCGACGGGCACAACTACGATGCCGTCGTGGACGGGCTGTTGACGGCAAAGGAGATCGACCGGCCGGTTCTGCTCCACGTCCGCACGGTCAAAGGCAAAGGCTACGAGCCGGCCGAGCGCGACTCGCGGACCTTCCACGGCATCGGAGCAAACGCGTTCGAGCCGAGCAACGGGGCGAAGAAGAGCGCTCCGGGCGGGCGGCCGAAGTTCCAGGACGTCTTCGGCGACGCGATGATTGCGGTCGCCGAGAAAGACCCGCGCGTCGTCGGGATTACCGCCGCGATGCCGGACGGCACCGGTCTCGCGAAGTTCGGCAAGCGCTTTCCGGAACGCTACTTCGACGTCGGCATCGCCGAGGCGCACGCGGTCTGCTTCGCCGCCGGCCTCGCGACGAGCGGCCTGCGTCCGGTCTGCGCGATCTACTCGACGTTTCTGCAGCGCGCCTACGATCAGATCGTGCACGACGTGGTCGTGCAGAATCTTCCCGTGATCTTCTGCATGGATCGCGCGGGCTTCGTCGGCGACGACGGCCCGACGCACATGGGACTCTACGATATCGCCTATCTGCGCACGCTGCCGAACATCACGCTGATGGCGCCGCGAAACGAGGCCGAGCTGCAGCCGATGCTGGAGCACGCGCTCTCGCTCCACTCTCCCGCGGGGATTCGCTACCCGCGCGGATCGAGCAGCGGGCGCCACGAGGAGCCGCTCGCGCCGCTCGCGCACGGCAAGGCCGAGGTGCTCCGCCGCGGACGCGACGTTGCGCTGATCGGTTACGGGACGAGCGTGGACGTCGCGCTGGATGCGGCCGACGCGCTGGGGCCCGACACGGTTACCGTCATCAACGCGCGTTTTGCGAAGCCGCTCGACGAGGCGCTGCTCATCGAATTGGAGCGGGACCACTCGCACGTGATCACGCTCGAGGAGCACTCCCTGGCAGGCGGCTTCGGATCGGCGGTCGCGGAGTTCGTCTCGGATCGCGGCCTGAAACTACGGGTCGAGCGGATCGGCGTACCGAGCGTTCTCGTGCATCACGACTCGCAGGATAAACAACGAGCGCTCTTCGGCCTCAACGGCGAGGCGCTCGCGGCCCGCGTCAAGCAGATACTTGGGGGCGACCTTCTGCGATCCGGCGCAGTTCGAGCATCCATCGCATCTGGCCGAGGATCGTGACGTGATAGGTGAAGACGTAGCCGAGGAAGGCGATCGGTCCTAACACGACGCCGGCGAGCGGCGCGAAGAGCTCGATGAAGATCGGGATTCCGAGGACGACGATCATCGCGACCACCACGGCGATCGTCAGCAAGAAGAAGAAGCCGAAGGTCTCCCAAAAGTGTCCCGTCGTCATCTCCCACGATTCGCCAAACGGATTCTTTCCGTCGCTCAAGAGATAGGTCCAGGTTGACTGCGAGAGCTTCACGCCGACCCAGACGCCCGGCACGATCAGGAGAAAGAGGCCGATCTCGGTCGCGATGCCGACGACGAGGCCGATGCCGACGAGACCGAGGATCAGAAGAAACGTCAGTTTGAACTCCGGCCGCACCGTTCGGGCCGCGGCGGGAATGATGAAGAACGATGCGATCGCGCCGCAAAGATCGACCGGCTGGATCGCCGCCTCAATCCGCGCCCCCATCTGGGTTGAAGCATCGAGGGTGTTGAGGTACCAAAGCGTCGCGAGGACGACGAGCGCGCAGACGGCCGCGAGGATCCAGTAGACCGTCATTCGCGAGCGCATCAGGGGCCAGGCGTCTTCAACCGCGCCCTGGATGACGCCGAAGATATCGGGTTGCTCTGTCGTCATGTTGTTAGGCTCCGCAGAAGTGGCACTTTACGTACGAACCGACGCGGCTCTCGGGGTGGCTCTGGGACCTCAGCTGCGTAGACCATTCGTGGTAGAGGGCGCACTCCATGAGGTACGCTTCGTCGGGCGAGTTCGCGTAGGCGTAGACGAAATGCGTGAAGGAGCCCGCCTGGCGGCGGAGCTGCTCGGCGAGGTCGTCGTCCGACCGGCCGGCGTACCGGGCGATCAGCGCGCCCTGGGGGTGGAGCTCGCCAAGGACGTAGACGCCGGCCCGGCGTCGCTTGACGGTCGCGCCGACGCTCTTGGCGTCGAGCGTGAAGGGGCCGTCCAGGTCGAATCCTAGCGCCATTAGCCTATCCTACCATGCCCTTGCCGCGCGGCGCCCTTGCGACCTTAGTCGGGGATTTAATACCGACCCACGACCCACCAAGCAGGGGATTATATATTTGACAAACAGGGCTGCTTGGGTTAAGACTAATGTCTGACAGGGCGACGCGTGAGCGGCTGGAACGCGTTTCTGGAGATGTTCGGGCGGGTGCTTCTTGCCTGCGTCAGATTATGGCTGGTGGCCTATATCCTGTTATTTGGCGTCCCGGCGACGATGCTGTATGTTTGGTTTCGCCTAAACCCGCGGCCATACTGCGGCGTGTTGGCTCCGCGGCTGGGACTGTTGGTTTCCGGCGGCGCTCTCGATGCTTTGGAGGGCGATTTGTAA
>DATKMJ010000021.1 GCA_035541935.1 Candidatus Binatia bacterium
GTGCTGATGCTCTTCAAATCGCCCAAGCCGCTGAAGGCCGCCGACGTCTTCTCGAACGCGCAGTTCGACGACAACTGGAAGGACGTCGTCTTCGAGAAGCACGCGGTGATCCAGATCTGCGGAGGCGCGCCGGCGACGTACGTCGAGGCGCGAGGCACGTCGTCAAAGGGCGGCGACGAGCGCGTCGAGATCGTGCTGGCGACGCGCAATGCGACGAGTTATCTCGCGATGTACGCGCGGCCGCTCGAGGGTCAGGCGAACCCAACCGCTCAAGCCGCGCTGCGCGAGCTCTGCCCGAAGCAGTAATCGGTTGCAGCGTGCCCTAGGGCAGCTCTTCGCCCGTCAGCCGCTCGGATGGACGGAGTCCGAGGGCGGTCCGAAGCTGCGGCGCGTTCTCGGTTGGCCGTCGCTGACGGCGATCGGCCTGGGGACGATGCTCGGCGGAATCTTTCCGACCATCGGCGCGGGCGCGCACGCGGCCGGTCCCGGGGTCGTTCTCGCGTACGTGCTCTCGGGTCTCGTCAGCCTCTGCGTCGCGCTCTGTTACGCGGAGTTCGCATCCATGGTGCCGGTCGCGGGAAGCGCGTACACGTATGCCTACGCGACGCTCGGCGAGCTCGTGGCGTGGATCATCGGCTGGGACTTGATCCTCGAATACGGGCTCTCGCTCGCGCCGACCGCGTCGTCGCTCTCCGATTACTTTCAGCACATGCTCGCCAACGTCGGCATCGTCTTGCCGGCGTGGGCGCAGACCGCGAACGTCCACGCGGCGCACCCGCAGATCGATCTCTTCGCGAGCATCGTCACGCTCGCGGTCACCGTCCTCGTCGCGATCGGCATCCGCGAATCGGCGAGCGTCAACGGCGCGCTCGTCGTCGTGCAGATCGTCTCGATGCTCGTCTTCATCGCGGTCGTCGCGCACGCGGTGCATCCGGCCAACCTGCAGCCGGTCGCGCCGTTCGGATACCACGGCATCCTCGCCAGCACCGCGCTCGTATTCTTCGCGTACATCGGCTTCGACACGGTCACGGTCGCTTCGGAAGAGGCGAAGCGCCCGGAGCGCGACGTGCCGATCGGCATCATCCTCGCGCTCTCGCTCGGCGGCATTCTCTACGTCGCGCTGACGCTCTGCACGGTCGGCGTCGTGCGCTTCGACAAGCTCTCCGACGGCGCTGCGATGCTCGACGCGCTCGGCGCGGTGAGCAAGAGCCACGCGCTCTACTGGATCGTCGCGATCGGCGGCCTGGCGGGGAACGCGACCGTCATGCTGACGTCGCTGCTGGGACAGGTGCGCATCTTCTACGTGATGGCGCGCGACCGCATGCTGCCGCCCGGCGTCGCGCGCATCCATCATCGTTTTCGCACGCCGGCGCGCATGACGATGATCACCGGAGCGATCGTCGCGATCTTCGCCGCAGTGCTGCCGCTGACGGAGCTGCTGACGCTCGTCAACATCGGCACGCTCGCGGCGTTCGCGATCGTCTGCGCGGGCGTGCTCGTTCTGCGCGTCGTCAATCCCTCGGCGGAGCGTCCGTTCCGCGCGCCGCTGCTTCCGCTCTTCTCGCTGGCCGGCGCCGCGTCGTGTCTCTACCTCGTCACGGGGCTGCAAGTTGCGACGTGGGTCCGCTACGGAGTGTGGTTCGCGGTAGGCCTTTTTATCTACGCGCTCTACGGCTTCCGTAACTCGCGTTTGGCGATTCGTTTGCCCTGAAAAAGAGGATTTAGCCCCGGGGGCGGCCGCATCAGGGGCAGGAATGGCTCTCGACAGCGCGGTCTTCGACCGTTTCGAGCTGATCACAGTTCCCCGCTCGCGCGGCGTGCCGTCGTTCGCGCAGGACGTCGCGCGCGGACTGCGTTCCGAGCCGAAGCGCCTGCCCTCGAAATACTTCTACGACGACGTCGGCTCGGCGCTCTTCGATGCAATCACCCACTTGCCTGAGTACTACTTAACGCGAGCGGAGGCGGAGATTCTTAGCGACTGGGGATGGCAGATCGTCAGGCTGCTCGAGGCCCCGGTAGACTTTCTCGAACTGGGAAGCGGGAATGCCGCGAAGACGCGTCTGTTGATCGGCGAGGCGCTGCGCGTGCAGACGGGCCTGACCTATACGCCGATCGATATCTCGACCGAAGCGCTGCGCGCGTCGTCGCTCGCGCTCGTCGAGACCTATCCCAACCTGCGCGTTCGCGCGTATGCCGGCGACTACTTCGACGTGCTCGAATCGCACTACGCGCCGTCGGATCGAAAGATGCTCGCGATGTTCATGGGTTCGAACATCGGCAACTACGAGCCCGACGAGGCGCTCGCGCTGCTCCGGCTGCTCAGCGGTGCGCTGCGCCCGGGCGACGGCCTCTTGCTCGGCGCCGACCTCAAGAAGGATCGCGCGACGCTCGAGCTTGCGTACGACGATCCGACCGGCGTCACCGCCGCGTTCGATCGCAACATGCTCGCTCGGATCAACCGCGAGCTTCGCGGCGACTTCGACGTTCGCAATTTCACGCACGTCGCGCGGTACGACGAGGCACGGGGCTCGGTTGACTCGTTCCTCGAGGCGCGCGAGCGCGCCGTCGTGACGATACGAGCAGCCGATTTACGGGTGGAAATCAACGCAGGCGAGCGGATTCAGACCGAGTCTTCGTATAAGTTTAGTGATGGAGAGATCGTCGAACTCGGGCGAGCAGTCGGATTGCGCCCCGGGTCGGCCTGGTACGATCGGGCCCGGCGGTTTAGCCTCCATCTCTTGGTTCGAGAATAGGAGCGGCCTTACGATGATGCGACGCCTCTTTGCGCTGACGATCGCGCTCGCTTGGCTTGCCGGTTGCGGCGGCCGAGCCAGCGGTCCGTCCAATCCGATTCCGTTTGCGCCGGCCGGCGTCGCGCCGCAGCCGCGCGTCACGCGCGATACGAACGTCAACGAACTTCCCGAGCCGCCGGTCGTGCGCGCCGTGCACGGCGTCGCGAAAGTCTCGCTCATCGCGGCGATAGATCCGGCAACCGGCCTGCCCGCTTTTCAGTATGAAGGCCACAACGCCGTGGCGCCGACGATCGAGGTGAAGCCCGGCGAATCGTTCGATGTCGACCTCACCGACCAACTCCCCCCGACGGCCGGCGCGCAGTCGTACATGAACCTGCACTTTCACGGCCTCGGCGTCTCGCCGCGCGGCGACGGCGACAACGTTCTTGGGATCGTCGCCAAGCCGGGGCAGACGCTGCACTACGTCGTTCACGTTCCGAAGAATCAGGAGCCGGGACTCTACTGGTACCATCCGCACGTCCACGGTCAGACAAACTTCCAAGTCGGCGAAGGCGGCATGTCGGGCGCGATCGTCATCGATGGGCTCGAGAAGCATCTGCCGGGCCTCGCGAAGATGAAGCAGCGCCTCATCGTCGTGCGCGCGACCGGCATCGGCGTCAACGCGCCGCCGAACCGCGGCATGGAAGACATGGACGACATGTCCGAGATGCCGGACGTGCCGGACTCGTCGGATGCGTCGGTCTCGACGCACGTTCGCCCGGACGGGTCGAACACGAATCCCTGCACGTTCAAAGACGGCCTGACGGTGACCCTCAACGGCGCCTACCATCCGGTCATCACGATCGCTCCGGGCGAGAAGCAGTTCTTCCGGGTCGTCAACGCAACCGGCCACAAGACGCTGCGCCTCAACATGGACGGCGGCTCCGGGTTCCAGGTCGTCGCCATCGACGGCTTCGCGCTCGACACCTACAAGGGCGCGCCGCCGACGCTGACGGAATCCACGATCACGATCCCGTCGGCCGCCCGGGCAGAGTTCGTCGTTACCGGACCGAAGAGCGGCGGCGCGAAGCTCCGCACGCTCTGCTACTACACTGGGCCTAACGGCGACGCCGATCCCTACCTCTACCTCGCGCACATCGCCCCGCCGAAGGGCAAGACGGGCGGCGATTTCTCGAACGCTCCTTTGACCGTCGGCTCGCCGCTGCCGGATAACGTCTATACGGAAGCCCTGCCGGCGCCGTCGGCGAAGCGGCTGGTCGTCTTCAGCGAGAACAACAAGCCGCACTTCTTCATCAACGGCAAGAGCTTCTCGTTGCGCGCGCCGCCGATGTTCGTCGTGCACACCGGCACGGTCGAGGAGTGGACGGTGGAGAATCTCACGCAAGAGATTCACGATTTCCACATCCACCAGATTCACTTCGTCGTCGAAACGATCAACGGCGTGAAGGTCGCGCATCCGCACTGGGCCGACAGCGTGATCATCCCGCACCGGTCCGAGGGCCCGAAGGGCTCGCCCGGTAAGGTCGTGATGCTCATGGATTTCCGCGATCCGGTGATCCGCGGCGAGTTCGTCTTCCACTGTCACATCCTCGACCACGAAGATCAGGGGATGATGGCGAAGATCGAGGCTATCTAGCGGCGCGTTCGGCGGCTCGCAATACTGCGTCGACGCCGATCGCGATCGCGCAGGCAGCGAGGCTTCCGGCAACGATCATCTGCGGCTGGTGGAGCGTCAGCCCGTTGAAGATCAGCACCCCGAGGCCGACGCCGCCGACGTAGCCGCCGAGGGTCGCGATGGATATCATCGCGACCGACGCGATCCGAACGCCGCCGATCAGCACCGGCAGCGCCTGGGGAAACTCGACGCGCAACAGCACCTCGCTCGCCGACATGCCGAGACCGCGCGCCGCGTCCACCTGCGCGCGATCCACTCCGTGGATGCCGGCCACGACGTTGCGCGTCAGCATGAACTGCGCGTAGACGACGAGCGCGACGAAGATCGGTGCGAACCCCAGGCCGAAGGCCTGGACGAGCACCGCGAGCAGCGCGAGGCTCGGAATCGTGTAGATCGCGCCGAGCGCCCCGAGCAGCCACGGCGCGACCCGCGGGCTGCGCGCCGCGAAGATGCCGAGCGGCACCGCGACGAGGAGCGCCGCGAGCAGCGCGAGCCCGACTAACTCGAGATGCGCCGCGGCGAGCGCAGCGACGCGCTGCGGATGCGCTGCGAGATAACTCACTGCGGGCGCAGTTCCGCGCGCCCGCGCATGAAGTAGCGGCGGTAGACGTCGTCGCCGGCGTGCACGAGTTCGCGCACGTACGGGGTCGCCGGTGCGTCGAGCAGTTCGAGCGGTGCGGCGACCTGCTCGATCCGGCCCTCGCGCATCACGACGATGCGATCGGCCAAGCGGAATGCCTCGTCCACGTCGTGCGTGACGAAGAGCGTCGTCGTCTGCAGCTCGGCGACGATGCGAACGAGTTCGCGCTGCAGGGCGGCGCGAACGACGACGTCCACCGCGCCGAACGGCTCGTCCATCAAGAGCGCCCGCGGCCGCGCCGCAATCGCGCGCGCGACGCCGACGCGCTGCGCCTCGCCGCCGGAGAGCTCGCTCGGCCGGCGCGCCCGGTACGCAGCCGGATCGAGGCCGACGAGGCGCAGCAACGCGTCCACGCGCTCCGCGATCGCCGCGCGTTCCCACCCCAGGAGCGAGGGCACGACCGCGACGTTCTGCGCGACCGTCATGTGCGCGAAGAGGCCGACGGCCTGAATCGCGTAGCCGATGCCGCGCCGCAATTCGACCTCGTCAACCTCAGCGACGTCGCGATCGTCAACGTAGACCTTCCCGGCGTCGAGCGAGACGAGCCGGTTGACCGTGCGCAGGAGCGTGGATTTGCCGCATCCCGACGGGCCGAGCAGCACGACGACCTCGCCGCCTCGCAGGTCGAGCGAGACGTTCTCGATTGCGTTGCGCGCGCTGCCGGGATAGCGAACGGTCGCGCCGGCGAAGCGAATGCCGGCTGGTTTCAACTCTTCACTCCGAGCGAAGCGAGGAACGCCGAGGCAACGTCGGCCGGATCGGCCTGCCGGCTCTCGATCTGCGCGTTCATCGAGCGCGCGGCGCCATCGGTGATCGCCGGCGAGACGGCGTCGAGGATGCGCGCGATCTGCGGCCGGCGCGCGAGCGCCGCGCCGCGGACGACCGGCGCGACGTTGTACGCCGACCAAAAATGCCGGTCGTCGCGAAGGACGACGAGCGACTCCGACGCGATCGCGCCGTCGGTCGTGAACGCGGTCGCAACGTCGGCCTTCCCTTCGAGCAGCGCGCGGTACTTCAAGGCGATGTCGTACGTGCGGATCTCGCCGAAGCGAAAGCCGCCGTAGCATCGCTGCAGCCCGGGCAATCCGTCGGGCCGCGCGAGAAACTCCTGGATCGTGGCGAGCCGGAGGTTGGGCGCGGCGCGCGCGACGTCGGAGAGCGTCGCGAGTCGCTTACGTTGCGCGACGGCGCGCGTCGTCGCCAGGCCCTGCGAGTCGTTCATCGGCGATGGTTCGAGCCAGACGATGCCGTAACGCTTGCGGAACGCGTGCGCGACGATCTCGTACGCGGCGCGCGGATCGGCGATCGGATCGAGGTGGAGCACGTCGATCAACGCGGTGCCGGTGTACTCCGGATAGAGATCGAGGTTGCCGCGCTGCATTGCGGCGAGCGCGATCTGCGTCGAGCCGAGGTTGAAGAGACGATCCACTTCCAGTCCGGCGGCCTCGAGCGCCTGCGCGTAGATCTCCGCGATGACGAACGACTCCGTGAAGTTCTTCGAGCCGACGCGGATTCGCGACGAGTCGAAGAAGCAGCGCGTCAGCAGCGGCGTCGCCGCGATCGCCGCGAGCGCGCGGCGGCGCGAGAGCGTCACGCGCGCGCCGCTACTCTGCCGGCCAATCCCAACGCGAGGTCCGCGCCGAGCGCGAGCAGCGCGACCGCCGCCGCGCCGGCGAAGAGCAGCGGCGCGTCGTCGGTCTGGAGACCCCGCACGATCTCGTCGCCGAGACCGCCGGCGCCGATGAAGGTCGCGAGCGTCGCGCTTGCGATCGTCTCGGTCGTCGCGGTGCGCAGACCCGCGAACGAGACCGGCAACGCGAACGGCACCACGACGCGCGCGAAGCGCTGCGTCGCCGTCATGCCCATCCCCGTTGCGGCGTCGAGCGCGGCGACCGGCACGCCGCGAATCGCAACGTCCACGCTGATGACGATCGGCGGAATCGCCAAGAGTGCGAGCGCGATGACGGCCGGCGCAGAGCCGACGCCGAGCCACGGAAGGAGCAGCATGAGAACCGCGAGGCTCGGAACCGTTCGTCCGATGCCGGCGAGCGCGAGGACGGCGCCGCGCAGTGCCGCGTTCTCGGCCGCGAGGACGCCGAGCGGAAGGCCGGCGCAGAGCGCCAGCGCGAGCGCAGAGAGCGAGAGCGCGAGGTGCTCGACGACGTGAGCTGGGAAGTCTCCCATCGCCGGTTTTTTTGCCGCCTGGGAGGCGAAACCCGGCCCCGACCGCCAACCAGAAGAGACTCGATGATTACCCAGCCCCAACGGCAGGCGCCGGTTCCGGTAGCGACCCTCGAAGATCCCTCGCTCTATATCAGCCGCGAGCTCTCGTGGTTGGAGTTCAACGATCGCGTTCTCGAGGAAGGCCTCGACGCGCGCAATCCGCTGCTCGAGCGCCTGAAGTTCGTCGCGATCTACGGAACGAACCTCGACGAGTTCTTCATGATCCGCGTCGCGGCGATCAAGCAACAGATCGAGGCGCAGGTCGTCCGCCGCTCGGAAGACGGCCGAACGCCGACCGAGCATCTCGCCGCGATATCCGAACGGCTGCGCAGCTCGCTGCCGCAGCAGATGCGCCTGCTCAACGAGGCGCTGCTGCCGGATCTCGAGCGCGAGGGAATTCGCTTGATGCGCGTCGCCGAGCTCGACGACGAGACGCAGAGCGCGCTCGAGCGCACCTTCGACGACACGGTCTTTCCGGTGCTGACCCCGCTCGCGGTAGATAGCGGCCACCCGTTTCCGTACATCTCGAATCTCTCGCTCTCGCTCGCGGTCGAACTCGAAGAGGCGACGCGCGAGGGCGTCGAGCTGCACTTCGCGCGCGTCAAGATTCCACCGACGCTGCCGCGGTTCGTGCCGGTCGAAGGCGGTCCGGCCGGCGAGCGCCGCTTCGTGCTGCTCGAAGATCTCATCGCGCACCATCTCGACGGACTCTTTCCGGGGATGCACGTTCGCGATTCCTACCTCTTCCGGGTGACGCGCGATGCCGACCTCGATCTGCAGGAGGACGAGGCCGACGATCTGCTGCGCGCGATCGAGTCGGAGCTGCGCCGGCGTCGCTTCGGCGAGCCCGTGCGGCTCGAGATCGAGCGCGGCATGCCCGAGTACATGCGCGACTTTCTCTGCAACTCGCTCGAGCTCGCGGCCGTCGACTGTTACGAGATCGAAGGCATGATGGCGCTCAGCGATCTCTGGCAGATCGTCAACCTGCCGGATTACGAGTCGCTGCGCGACAAGCCGTTTCTGCCCGCGATACCGAGGCGGCTCGTCGGCGCGAGCGATATCTTCGCGCAGATCCGCGACGGCGACATTCTGCTCCACCACCCCTACGAGTCGTTCGATCCGGTCATCCAGTTCGTCCAGCAGGCAGCCGAGGATCCGAAGGTGCTCGCAATCAAGGCGACGCTCTACCGCACGTCGGGCAAGAACTCGCCGATCGTCCGCGCGCTGCTCACCGCGGCCGAGAACGAGAAACAGGTCGCCGTCGTCATCGAGCTCAAGGCGCGCTTCGACGAAGAGAACAACATCGAGTGGGCGAAGCGGCTCGAGCGCGCCGGCGCGCACGTCGTCTACGGCTTCGCAAATCAGAAGGTGCACGCCAAGACGCTCTTGGTCGTGCGAGAAGACGAAGACGGCCTGCGGCGCTACATGCACTTCGGCACGGGCAACTACAACGAGAAGACGGCCCTGCTCTACACCGATCTCAGCCTCTTCACGTGCCGGCCCGAAATCGGGACCGACGACACGCAGCTCTTCAACGCGCTCACCGGCTTCTCGAAGGTCACCGACTACGAGGATCTCTGGGTCGCGCCGGTCACGCTCCACCGCGAGCTGATCGCGCGCATCGATCGCGAGACCGAGCACGCGCGCGCGGGCCGGCCCGCGGGAATTCGCGCGAAGATCAACGCGATCACCGAGGGCGACGTCGTTCGCGCGCTCTACCGCGCTTCGCAGGCCGGCGTGCCGATCGAGCTGCTCGCGCGCGGCATGTGCGTGCTGCGCCCCGGCGTCCCCGGCGTGAGCGAGAACATCCGCGTGCGCAGCATCGTCGGCCGTTTCCTCGAGCACTCGCGCATCTACGTCTTCGAGAACGGCGGCGAGCGCGACGTGCACATCGCGAGCGCCGATTGGATGGGCCGCAATCTCGATCGCCGCGTCGAGTTGGCCGTGCCGGTCCTCGATCCGGTCATGGCCGAGACGATCACGTCGCAGATTCTCACGGTGCTGCTCGCCGACAACGTCAAGAGCCGCGAACTTCAGGTGGACGGCACGTATCGCCGCCTATCGCCCGGTCCGGGCGAGATGCCGATCGACGCGCAGCGCGTCTTTCTTACGCAGGCGGCTTCGTAGCGAGCTCGAGGACGATCTTCCATTCGTGCGGCATCACCGGCTGCACGGAGAGCCGCTGACCGCGCCGCAGCAGCGCCATTCCGACCAAACGCGGCTCGGCGCGCATGCGCGCCAGCGTCACCGGATGCTCGAACGCGCGCTGGAAGGCGACGTCCACCATGAACCAGATCGGCTTGTCGGGCTTGGCGCGCCCGTCGAAGTACTCGCTGCTGCGATCGAACTGCGTGAAGTCGGGATAGGCCGTCGTGACGACCTCGCAGGTGCCGACGGCGGCCGGCTCGGCGATGCTGGAGTGGTAGAAGAGCCCCTTATCGCCGGCGCGCATCTCCATCATGTTGTTGCGCGCGGTGAAATTGCGCACGCCCGTCCAGGGCGTGGTCTTGTCGGCGCGGAGTTGTTCGAACGAGTAGGCGCTGGGTTCGGTTTTGAAGAGCCAATAGCGGGGCATTACTGCCCGACGCTGATCGTCACCGCCGCCATGTGCTCGGAAACGTTCACGACCTTCGTCGCCTTGCCGCCGTTCGGATAGTTCCAGAAGGCGATCTGCGCGTACGGCGTGCCGATGATCGTGCCGCCGTCGATCCAGGACGAGCCCGAGACTTTCGTCGGCCAGTTCTTGAACTCGCTGACGCCGACGACGCTTCCCTTCGAGCCCGATATCTGCAGGCGGAAGACTTTTTCGAGCAGCCGGTCTCCGTTGTGATGGTTCGGGCGGAACGACTGGAGCGCGAAGTCGCTGCCGTCCCACTGGACGTGCTTGACGCCGCCGAGCAGTCTATCGAACGTTACCTTGGCAAACTTGCTGCTGCCGCTCGCGATGATCGCGCCGACGTTGCCGCCGCTCGTCGCCAAGAGATTGCCCGCATCGTCGTAGGCGCACTGCGGCTCCGCGCCGATGTCGTCGCTCTTATAAATGGCCGGCGAGCCGCTCGCGCCGGCGTAGACGCCGACGCTCGGCTCGAAGTTCTTTAAATCTTGATAGGTGACGGCGAGGTTGCCGGTCGTCGGATCGCTCGAACACGCCATCGGAACGCTGTGAGCCGGAACGGCGAGAGTCGAGATCGGCGACGTGCCGCCGTGCGCGAACTCGTAGACGGCTCCGCCGTTTCCGCCGGCCGTCTTCGTCTCCGCGCCGACGAAGACGTTGCCGCTGGAATCCGAGCACATCGCTCGCACAGCGCCGGCGATCGTGAACGAGCCGTCGGCCGATCCGTCGGGATAGGTGAAGATCTGCACGGCATGCTTCACGCCGGTGTAGATCAGATCGCCGCCGGGAGCGTGGCCGGCGCGACGCGCGGCGCTCTGCTGCGCCGGCAGCGCGACGTTCGTGGATTGGGAGGCCGCGCAGGCCGTCACGAGAGTCGCGGCGGCGAAGAGGCATGCCGCACGAAAAATCGTCCGCATTGACGGCCATTTCTCAGCGGGGCGCGCGATGCCCTGGCCGCGACTCCAAACGATATGCTATCGTAAGGCGATGCGCGAGAGGGTTATTCGTTCGACGCCGCACGGTTGGGAGGGTATCGAGGCGACCGGCTACACGCCGGACGCGCCCGGCACCGGCGTCGCGCGCCACACGCTCGTCGGCTCGCGAAAGAGCAATCCGGCCGAGCCCGGCCCGCGAATGGAGCTCCGTTACTTTGAGGTGCAACCCGGGGCGGCGTCGCGCCTCGAGAAGCACGAGCACGAGCATTACGTGATCGTTCGCCGCGGTCTCGGATACGCGATTCTCGGCGACACCGCAACGGAGATCGGGCCGAACGACGTCATCTACGTCGGTCCGCTCGAGTTGCACCAGTTCGTCAATCGCGCAGACGAACCGTTTGGCTTTTATTGCTTCGTCGATACGTGCCGCGACTTCTCGCAAGAGGCGACGCCGGAGGAATTAGCGCGTCTCGCCGCATCGCCGGCCGGTGCCGTCGCGAAACCGTACGCCGTTCCACCGCCCGCGAAGCGCTGACAAGGAGGAGACAATCATGAAGGGACGTCGTACTTTTGCGTCGATCGTCCTTATTCTCGGCTTCGCAATATCCGGTTGCGGCGCCGCGCAATCGCAACCGGACGTTTCGGCCGGCAATCAAAGCAACCAATCCGCCGCCCCGAGGCCGGGGGACGCTCCCTCCAAAACGTACGACGTGTATTCAAACACTTTTACGTTCGGCCCGAATGAGAAAACGAGAGTCGTGTTGGATTGCCCCAAGAGTCCGACCGCTCCGGTTGTGAGCGGCGGCTATAACATGACGCCCGAGCTCAGCCCAGACCTGATCCTTACCGCGTCATATCCCGGAAAATCGACCGGCATGGTGAAATGGTATTTTCGCATAACGAATACCAGTAAGGACAAATCGGAAAAGGCAACGCTCTTCGTCGTGTGCGACGTACGGTAAGCGCGAGGGTTTACTCTCCCGTTGCGATCGGGCGCGTGGGATCGGCGATCCACTCACTCCAGGATCCGTTATAGAGACGCGAGCCGGTAAGGCCGGCGTGTTCCATCGCGAAGAGACCGACGCTCGCGGAGAGCCCGGAGCCGCACTGATGCACGGTGCGCTTCGGATCGAGGCCGGCGCGCGCGAATTCTTCGCGCAACGCTTGCGGCGACTTGAACGTGCCGTCCGCGTTGTAGTTCGCGGCGAACCAGCGGCTGCGCGCCCCGGGGATGTGCCCGCCTTGCGGGTCCACCGATTCGTTCTCGCCGAGGAACCGCTCTTTCGAGCGCGCGTCGAGCAGCTGCATCGCCGGCGATTCGAGATGTTCGAGCACGTATGCGGCATCCACGACGAGTTCGGGGCGGAGCGCGATCGTCAGCGTTCCTTCGCGCGGCGCCGGCGCGTCCGAGGTGACGGAGTAGCCGAGCCGCAGCCAGGCGTCCAAGCCGCCGTCGAGCACGGCGACGCGATCGTGACCGATCCAGCGCGCGAGAAACCAGAGGCGCGTTGCAAAGAAGTCGCCGCCTTCGTCGTAGGCGACGATCTGCGTCGCGTCGTCGACGCCTGCATCGCGTAGAAAGCGCGCGAAGCGCTCGGGGTCGGGGAGCGGATGGCGTCCGTTCGTGCCGGTCTTCGGTCCGGCGAGATCGGTCTCGGCGTCCGCAAAGAAGGCGCCCGGCACGTGCGACTCGTCGTAGAGCCTGCGCCCCAGCGAGTGATCGGCGAGCGAGTGACGGCAGTCGAAGATGACGATGGCCGGATCGCCGAGCCGTTCGTGCAGTTCCCGCGGCGAGACGATCGTCGTCCAGTCCACTTCGGTTCGCTTTAGCGGAGGTTGATCGTCTCTTTCGGCGCCGGCGGAGCGCCGCCGAACGCCTCCGCAAGCGTCGTCTGCAGCTCGCCGCTCTCCGCCATCGGCCCGAGAATGTCCGTGTCGCCGTAGAACGTGCCGCCGATGAAGACTTTCGGAAGCGTCGGCCAGTTCGTCATCTCGGCGAGCGCCTCGCGTTTCGGCACGTTCTCGAGCACGTCGATCACCTCGAACGGGTAGCCGAAGCGATTGAAGAACTCGATCGTCTCGAGCGTGAAGCCGCAGCGCGGCGCGCTCTTCGTTCCCTTCCCGTAGACGAGGATCGTGTTTGCGGCGATCTCGCCGGCGATCTCTTCTCGAAAATCCATGATGGCGTTACTCCTGGGCGACGATCGTCGTTAATTCGACGGCGTGAACGCGGCCGTCTTTGAGCGCGGCCTTCAGCGCGCCGTAGACGAGCTGGTGCTGTTCGATGAGGCTCTTTCCCGTAAATTCTTTCGAGCGGACGACGACGTTAAAGTGGTCCATCGTGCCGGTGCGGTCGACGATGCCGACCTCGGCATCGGGAAGTTCGGCTCGGATGAGGCTCGTCAGCGCGTCGTTCTCGATCACGATTTCAGGCGCGGCGATCCGGCCTTGATCGTCTCGGCCAAGGCGCGCGCCTCGCCGAGCGTCTCGGGAAGGCGCGTCGCGCCGCGAGCGAGCGCGGCGGTTACGCCGCTTGCGAGCACGATGCCGGTGACGCCGAGCAGAATCGCCGGCACGCCGCTCGCGCGCAGCGGTCCGATCTCGATCGAAAACGTCTTCTGCACGCGTGCGACGCCGCGAAAGAAAGCCCGCAGTCCCCTAGCCCGCTCGTTCATCGCCTTCGCTCTACGTCGCCCCGCAGGGGAAGGCCTGGTCCCGCTGCGTGCGCGAACCCCCGGCCTATGCTGCATATCCTCATCGCTGCTTGCTGCCTCGTCGGAGGAAGCGTCCACGCGCCGAGCGGCGCGCCCATCGCCCACGCCGCGGTTACCCTGCGCGGCCCCCAGAGCGCCGCGACGACGACCGACGCCAAAGGCGCCTTCTCGGTGGAGATTCCGCCAGGACGCTACGACCTCAGCGTCGTCGCCCGCGGCTTTGCGGCGGTGACGGTGAACACCGGCGATGTCGGCGACGGAACGCATCTCGACATCGTTCTCGAACCGAGCGACACGCCGAAGCTGCGCACGATCGGACAGGTCTCCGTCAACGGCGGCTTCACGCTCAATCGCAACGTCATCCCCGAGATGGACGTCTCGCGCGCGCAGATGGACGCGCTGGGCTACACGCAGGTCCTCGAAGCGCTGCAGCAGGTGCCGTCGGTGATCGTGCAGCGCCCCGATGCGGGCGCGCCGACGACGCCCGCCGTCGTCTCGCTGCGCGGGCCCGATCCGTCCGAAGCGATGGTGACGCTCGACGGGCAGCAGCTCAACGACGGCAACACCGGCGACATCGATCTCTCGCAGTTCGGCGTCCCGGCATTCAACGCGGTGACCGTAACCGAAGGCCTCGGCCCGACCGACGCCGAGGGCAGCAACACGTTCGGCGGCGCGGTGAACCTCATCTCGGTCCGACCGACGCAGCAGCAGCATCTCGACATCTCGACCTCGGCCGGTTCGTACGGAACGACGCAGAGCTGGCTCAACGCGACCGGGACGATCGGCAAGCTCGGCTACGCGCTCGCCGGTAACGACTTCCAATCGATCGGCCAGGTGAATCAGTACTCCTGGGTCGTGCCGTCGAACAACATGCCGGCCTACTGCGGACCGCAGACGGCGACGAAGACGCCGAACTGCCCCGTCCAGGTGCATCTCGGGTCGTCGATCGCGGCGATGCTCGGTCTCGTCAATCTCGATTACAATTTCTCGCAGCGATCCGATCTCGGGTTCCGCCTCTTCACGCTCGGCGACAATCGGGACGAGTCGTCCGCGCTCAACGGCATCGCGGGCAACCCGACCTGCGTATTCAGCGGACCGGGGCCGGCGTGCGCCTTCTCGCCAAGCTCGGGCTCGCCGAACGAGGTCGCCAATCCGGTCTACGGTTATAACGTCGGCCAGGGGAGCGCGAACTTCGCGCAGAGCGTACGCGCCTACGATACCTACTCGCGCGTGCCGATCGGCGCGGGAACGCTGCTCGCCGACTTCTACGCGAGCGACAACAACGTTGACTTCGAGGGCGGCGGCGTCTCGCCATACGACGTCTCGCATCTCGACAAGCGATATAACGAAGGCCTGTCGTGGGGCAGAACGTTCGACGAGAGCGAGTTCGCCTTCGGCGGCTACTCGCGGCAAGAGTCGCTGACGGGGCTCGGCATCACGCAGACGCTCTCGCAGAGCATCATGTCGTATTTCTTCCGCGGCTCGCAGCAGCTCGGCAGCAACGTTCGCCTCTCGGGCGGCCTCTACGACGCCGACTACTCGACCTTCGGCAACACGCTGAACTGGCGGCTCGGGTTGAGCGGCGACATCGGAACGTCGAGCGTCCTGCGCTTCTCGGTCGGAACCGGTTTCCGTCCGCCGCTGCTTGCCGAGCGCTACTTCTTCCCGCCGGTTCTCGTGGACGGGAAACTCCAGCCCAATCCCGCGGCCGGCCCGGTAGATTCCAACTGCGTCGCGCCCAACGGCAATCCGAACGAACTGGCCGAGCACGCGACCGAGTACGAACTGGGTTTCTCGCATCTCTTCTCGTCGCGTTCGAATCTCGACGTCTCGGTCTATCGCTCGAACTTGCGAGACACGATCGAGAACTTCTACCCGGGCGGCGGCGCAGAGAGTTTCTGCAACACCGCGCTCGGCTTCGCTTACGAGATCCCGATCAATATCGGCAACGCCGTCTACGAGGGCGCGGAGGCACGCTACAAGGAGCTATTCCCGCGGCTCAACCTGACGGTGACGCTCGCCTACGGGCTCAACGTCGCCTATCCGTACGCGCTCGGGCCGTGGGTCTCCAACCCGACGTCGGGCGGCACGCTCGTCGATAACGAACAGTTCCTCGGCGTTCCGCAGCAGCAGGGCTCGGCGGCCTTCATCTGGGCCTACCAGGGCTGGCACGCCTCGACCGCGTTGACGTTCTCCGGCTGGAACAACACGCTCAATCAGCCGCCGTACACGCTCGTCGATGCCGCGGTCGGCAGAAACTTCGGGCGCCTCGACTTCACGATCGCGGGAACGAACATCTTCAACGCGGTCTCGGGTCCGTTCACGCGCTACGATGCGGGCACGCCGTATCGCGGCCTCTACGCCGGTCCGTCGGACACGAGTTACGTCGGGAACTTCCCGACCGACGCGCTCTACGTTCAACCGGCCGCGGTGAAGTTTATCGTCACCTTCCACGGCTGACGCCGCGATGCGAGCGTTGCGCCTGCACGAGGTCGGCGGTCCGCAGAACCTGCACGTCGACGAGGTGGGCGTTCCGACGATACGCGATGACGAAGCGCTCGTGCGAATACGCGCTGCGGCGCTCAATCGCCGCGACCTCTTCGTAACGCAGGGGCTCTATCCGGGAATCAACCTCCCCGTCACGCTCGGCTCCGACGGCGCCGGCGAGATCGCCGCGCTCGGTGCGGTCTTCGGCGACCTCAAGGTTGGCGACGAGGTCGTCATCAACCCGATGCTGGGGTGGGGCGACGACGAGCGCGTCTGGGACGCGGAGCGATCGTCGATTCTCGGCATGCCGCGCGACGGCACGTTCGCGCAGTACGTCGCCGTGCCGGCCGAGAACGTGCGCGCGAAGCCGAAGGGCCTCTCGATGGAAGAGGCCGCGGCGATTCCGCTCGCGGGATTGACCGCCTATCGCGCGCTCTGCGCGCGCGGCGCGCTCCGGCGCGGCGAGACGGTGCTGATTGCCGGCGTCGGCGGCGGCGTGCAGACGTTCGTGCTGCTCTTCGCCAAGCACGCGGGTGCGCGCGCGATCGTCACCTCGAGCAGCGACGAGAAGCTCGAGCGCGCAAAGGCGCTCGGCGCCGACGTCGCGGTAAACTACGCGACGAACCCAAAGTGGGCGAAGCTGCTGCGCGAGGAAACGGTCGATCTCGTCGTGGATTCGTCGGGCGGCGATACGCTGCGCGAGGCGCTTTCGGTCGTGCGTCCCGGCGGCCGCATCGTCGTCTACGGCGGCACGCAGGGCGACGCGACGATCAAACCCTTCCCGCTCTTCTGGAAGCACGTCACGATCCTCGGCACCTCGATGGGTAGCCCGCGCGACTTCGATGCGATGCTCGCGCTATTCGATGACGGCTTGCGGCCGGTCGTCGATCGCGTCTACGAGCTCGACGACGCGGTCGCCGCGTTCGAGCGCCTCGCCGAATCGTCGCAATTCGGTAAACTCGTTCTCACCCCGTAGTCGTTGCGTTCCGTCCTTCGACTTCGCTGCGCCCTTCGACTACGCTCAGGGTGACACGGGGGTTGCGCCCTTCGACTTCGCTGCGCCCTTCGACTCCGCTCAGGGTGACACGGGGTTGCGCCCTTCGACTCCGCTCAGGGTGACACGCACGGCCCTTCGACTCCGCTCAGGGTGACACGGGGTTGCGCCCTTCGACTACGCTCAGGGTGACACGGGGGGCCCTTCGACTTCGCTCAGGGTGACACGGGGGGTTGCTACGCGCTACTCGGGTTTGCCGTCGCAGCTGCCGTCGGGCGGCGGCTGATTGCGGTAGATGGGTCCGGCGTGCGCGACCGGCATGCCGTCTTGCGGCCAGAGGATCACCGAGACTTCCTTCGAGGGCGTGAGTTTGCGCTCGCAGGCGACGACCGCGTGCGTCTTCGACTTCGCGTTGCCGCCGATCCAGAGATCGAACCAGAGCTTGTAGCAGCCGTTGTCGCCGCTGCCGGTCGGCGGCCCCGAGGGAGCGCAGAGATCCTCGCGGATGAAGTACTGCTTGAGGAACGGCACGTAGATCTTGATGCCGTAAGGGATCTCTTGATTATTCTTGCGCTCGGTTGCGAACGTCGTCGGATTGCAGTAGGTGCCGTCGCCGCCGGCGTGCTTGTGAAGCACCGGATGCGCGATCTTGTTGCCGGGCGGCGAGTTGTCGGGCCATCCGTAGAACGTGATCGTCGCGTTCACTTTCGTCGGGTCTATCTTCACGACGTAGCACGAGCTCTCGGTCTTCGCCAGCGGCGGCATCGTCTGCGGTCCGCTCGACTGCGAGCAGGATGCCAGCGCGAGGGCGCTCGCGAGCATCAGCGATCGAGGCGTGAATCGTGCAACCATCATTCCCTCGTCAGTTCGTAGCGATGCAGCGTATCGAGGCGCATCTCGGTTCCCAACTCGGCGATCACGACGGCCGCCTCGTCAAGGGCCAAGATCTCCTCAATTCTTGGATTGAGAATCGCGATTTCCTCGGCGGTCATCGCCCGATCCAGCGGCGTCGCGGTCACGCGTCCCTCCTCTTCGAGAGCGATCAGATGGGCGAGGACTTGGCGCGCCATCGCGGGCCAGAGCACCTGGCGCTCCGGCGAGTAGATCCGCTTGACGAGATCGGGAATCGTTGCCGGCGCCTCGCGAAGCGCGTCGAGAATCTGCTCCTCGCGCATGCGCCGGTGCGCGACGTACTCGGCGATCTTCGCCCGCGCGTCGGTAACCGCCGGACCGTGGCCGCCGTAAATCGTCCGCGCGTCGCCGAACTCGGCGGCGAGGCGCTGCAGCGTGCGCTGATAGGGTCGCATCGCCCCGCCCGGCGGCGCGATCGCGACGGTGCCCTCGCCGAGGATGACGTCGCCGGTGAAGAGCGCGCGCTCTTGCGGCAGATAGAAGACGACGTGGTCGAACGTGTGGCCGGGTGCGTCGATCGTCTGCAGCGCGACGTTCCCGATGCGCAGCGCTCCCTCGAGCGGCAGATCGGCGTCGCGCTCGACGTTCGAACGCGGATGCGCGTAGACGGGTGCGCCGGTCGCCGCCGCGAGTAGTCTCGCGGCCGGTGCGTGATCGGCGT
Source organism: Candidatus Binatia bacterium (assembly GCA_035541935.1). GTDB lineage: Bacteria > Vulcanimicrobiota > Vulcanimicrobiia > Vulcanimicrobiales > Vulcanimicrobiaceae > Cybelea. Next base: position 18,609 of record DATKMJ010000021.1, read on the forward strand.
GGCCGTGCGTCAGCGCGATCGCGCGAATCGTCAGGCCGCGCTCGCGCGCGGCCGCGACGATCGCATCGACGTGCGTGGAGATCGCCGGTCCGGGATCGACGACGATCGCATCGCCGTTGCCGCAATCGATGAGGTACGAGTTCGTTCCGCTCAACGTCATCGCCGACGGGTTGGGCGCGCGAACGAGCGTTACCACGCGTTCTCGAGCTCCGGCGGCAGCACGAAACGTTCGCCCGTGTCGTCGGGCATGACGGTGACGATCGGCTTGGCGCGCGCGAACGCCTGCGCGGCTTCGACCGAGTCGAACGCGGCGAGCCGCTCGAGATGCTTGATCGTCGGATAGACGAGGTGCAGCGTCCCGGCGCGATGGCGCGCGAGCGCGTCGCCGGGCGCGATCCAGAGACCCTCGTGCATCTCGACGGCGTCGGCCCGCGCCGCCTGATCCGCGGGCGCCGCGGCGAGGAAGAAGTGCGTGTCGTAGCGGCGCGGCTCGCTCGGCGGCGTGATCCAGCGCGAGAAGAGCGTCAGTCGCTCCGCATCCGCGTACCAGTCGCGCTCCTCCAAGAACTGCGCGAACGCCGGCGCGCCGCCGGCGCTTGCGTCGACGGCGCCGATCGGCTCGCCGGTCGCCGTGCGTGCCAGCAACACGCCGGCCTCTTCGAAGAGTTCGCGCAGCGCGGCGACGAGAAGCGCGCGCGCGTCGGGAGAGATCGCCGAGCGAAACTCGCGGGCGACGCGCTCGTCGTCGAGACCGAGCGTGCGCGCCAGCGCGAGCGGCGACGAGTCCTGCGCGTCGACCGTTCCGCCGGGAAAGACGAACGCGTCGGGCGCGAACGCGCTGCGCGCGCTGCGCCGCGCCAAGTAGAGTTCGAGCGGAGGCCGCACGAGGATGACCGTCGACGCCAAACGCACGGTGCTCATCTGTTGCTAGTCTCTCGCCCGCCCGCGGCGAAAACCTCTCCATGAGGGTGGCGCTCGGCAGCGATATGAACGGCGAGCTTCCCGAGGCAATCGATCGGTGGCTGCGTCGTCACGCTTGCGAGGTGACGCGATTCGGCGCGCTTGCGCCCGGCGCCGACGAATCCTGGCCGTCGGTCGGACGCGAGGTCGGGCGGTGCGTGGCGCGCGGCGATGCGGATTACGGCGTGCTCTGCTGCTGGACGGGAACCGGCGTGAGCATCGCCGCGAATAAAGTGCCCGGCGTGCGGGCGGCACTCTGCGGCGATGCCGCTACGGCCGCCGGCGCGCGCGAATGGAACGACGCGAACGTGCTCTGCTTCAGCCTGCGCGCGACCGCGGTGCCGCTCGCCGAGGAGATGCTCGAGGCGTGGTTCGCGACCGCTCCGACCCCAGACGCGGCCTACCGGGCGATGATCGGCGAGGTCGAATGAGCAGAGGGGCCGCGCACTCGCGCGGCCCCCTATCAATCTGCCGTTCACCGGAGCGCAGAACTGACGCTACGCGCCCGGCCCCTCTCTCAGGGAGGCTGCTACGACAGATCGTGGCCTCCTCACCAGAGAGGCCGATTCTATCAAATCAGATACCTCGACTCAAGACATTCGGAAGAAATATCCAGCCGCAAAGCGCGAGCAGCGACCAGTTCACGGCGTGCGAGGTCCAGCAATACGGGCAGGGCCTGCGCGTCACGAAGAGGAGCGAGTAGCCCAACGCGGCCGAGGTGAGCGCCGCGAAGAGGACGGCTGCGAGCAGCACGGCGCTCTCCCGAGGGCCGCGCGCGAGCCAGACCGCCAACGCAACCGAGGGGTAGTAGATCGCCCCGAGCAGCGCGTTAGGCACGCCATAGAGGCGCGCTCGAGGCGTCTGCACGACGCTGGGGCCCGAAAGCTCGCCGCGCTCGGCCCGGCGGCTCTTCGCCAGCATGAAAAGCGACGCGTAGAGACCAACTCCGCAGAGCAACGTGATGACTATCCTGACTACCACCGGTTGAATCACTTCCTTCGTAGGCTTGCGGCGTTCGCGCTGCTGGCCGGATCGTTCTTCCTGGCGTACTTGGTGATCCGTTACCAGCCGCACGTCGAGCACGAGATCCGGACGATCGGCCCGCTGGCCTATCCCTTGGGCGTCGCCGTATTCGCGATCGTCGCGTCGGCCCCGTTCTCGGTGACCGACGCCCTGGCGATCATGAACGGCGCGATCTTCGGACCCGTCGAGGGGACGCTCGTCGACATCGTCGGCCTCGTCCTCGCCGCGATGCTCGGCTACTGGATCAACTCGCACGCCTCGTCGCTCTTGCGGCTCCAGGATTATCTCAGCCGGCTGCCGGCCTGGGTGAAGCGCTTCCCGGTCGGCTCGCCGGCCTTTCTTCTCGCCGTGCGAGTAATTCCGGGATTCGGCGGAACGGTCGCGACCGCGACCGCCGCCGCGTTCCGCGTGCCGCTCTGGGTTCACGTATGGACGATGTGCGCCATCGCGATTCCGATCTGCGCGCTGCTCACGATCTTCGGCGACCGCGTCACCGTTGCCGTGCACGGTTACGAGTCGCGCGCGCGCGGCTACGCGCGGCACTACTGCGCGACGCACCGCTGTCCGCACTTCCACTTCCGGCGAGTCGAAGCGCCGCCGCCGTCGGCATCGCCGTGACCACGCCGCAGATCGTCGCCGACGCGAAGGCGCTCGACCTTCTCTGCGCGCGCGTTGCCGCGGCCGGGCGCGTCGCGCTCGACACGGAGTTTCACGCCGAGCGAACCTACGCGCCGCGCCTCATGGTCGTGCAACTCGCATTCGACGACGGCGCCGCGATCGTGGACGCGCTGGCGATCCCGAACTTACAACCGCTCGCGCGAGCCCTGACCGGCGCTACCGTCGTCGGCCACGCGCTCTCGGCCGATCTAAAGATCTTCGCCGACCGTTTCGAACTCGTTCCGCCGCGCGTCTTCGACACGCAGGTCGCGGCGGCGTTTCTCGGCTACGGCATGCAAGTCTCGCTCGCCGATCTCGTTCGCAGCGTCTGCAACGTGCGCTTGGCGAAATCGCAGACGGTCAGCGATTGGTCGGCGCGCCCCTTCTCGGAGAGACAGATCGAGTATCTCGTCGGCGACGTCGCGCATCTCTTGCCGATCTACGACGCGCTCCGCGCGCGCCTGGAAGAGAACGGACGCTACGAGTGGGTCTACGAGGAGTGCGCCGAGCTCGGCGATATCGAGCGCTATCGCAGCGACGAGCGCCGCTCCTACCTGCGCGTTCCCGGCGCCATGCGGATGAATCGGCGCGAGCTCGGCATCCTCAACGAGTTGGTGAAGCTGCGCGACGCCGTCGCCCGGCAGCGCGATCTCCCCGTGCGCTACGTGCTTCCCGACGACGTCGTCGCCGGGCTCGCGACGCTCAAGCCGGCACGTGCAGAGGATCTCGCGCAGTTGCGCCGGCTCGATGGCGCGATGAAGCGGCAGCTCGGTCCGGCGATTCTGGAAGCGGTAGCGCGCGGCGTTGCGCTCGACGACGCCGATCTTCCGCAACGCCCGGCGCGCCACGGGGCGCCGTCGCGCGACGCGCTCGTCGCGCTGCTCGGCGCGGCCGTCGCCGAGATCGCGCGCGACGCATCGCTGCCGGCGAGCCTGCTCGCGCCGCGCGCGGCGCTCGAACGTCTCTCGCGCGAGGTCCCGCGGGATCGGGCGAGCTTCGACCGCGTGCTCGCGTTGCAGCCCTGGCGCATGGCGCTCGTCGCCGAACCGCTCTGGCGGCTGCTCAACGGCGAGGCGGCGTTGAAGATCGAAGGCTACGCGCAGGGCGATCCCAAAGTACGGCTCTCCGATGAACCGACACCCCGATAGCTTCAACGCGCTCGCTACGCTGCGCGCCGGCGAGCGGACGTACCGGTATTTTCGCCTCGGCGCGCTCGAGGATGCCGGCGTCGCGAAGCTCGCGCGGCTCCCCTTCTCACTGCGGATCCTCCTCGAGAACCTGCTGCGCTTCGAAGACGGGCGGATCGTGCGTGCGGCGGACGTCGAGGCGCTCGCAAAATGGAACGCCCACGCGCGCCACGAGCGCGAGATCGCCTTCAATCCCGCGCGCGTCCTCCTCCAGGATTTCACCGGCGTGCCGTGCGTCGTGGATCTCGCGGCGATGCGCGACGCGATGGCGGATCTCGACGGCGATCCGAAGATCATCAATCCGCTCCAGCCGGTCGAGTTGGTCATCGATCACTCGGTGCAAGCCGATTACTTCGGCACGAGCGACGCGCTCGCGAAGAACACCGACCTCGAGTTCGAACGCAATCGCGAGCGGTACGCGTTTCTGAAGTGGGGGCAATCCGCGCTCGCGGGGTTGCGCGTCGTTCCGCCCGGAACGGGCATCGTCCATCAGGTCAACATCGAGTATCTCGCGCGCGTCGTCTTCGCCCTTCGACAGGCTCAGGGTGACACGGATGCGGCTCAGGGTGACACGGAGCTTGCGTATCCCGACACCGCGGTTGGAACCGACTCGCACACGACGATGGTCAACGGGCTCGGCGTGCTCGCGTGGGGCGTCGGCGGCATCGAGGCCGAGGCGGCGATGCTCGGCCAGCCGGTAACGATGCTGATTCCCGACGTCGTCGGCTTCCGGCTCGACGGCGCGCTGCGCGAAGGCGTGACCGCGACCGATCTTGTGCTGACCGTTGCCGAGATGCTGCGGCGCAAGGGCGTCGTCGGCAAGTTCGTCGAGTTTTACGGCGCCGGTCTCTCGGCGCTTCCCGTCGTCGATCGCACGACGATCAGCAACATGTCGCCGGAGTTCGGCTCGACCGTCGCGATCTTCCCGATCGACGACCGGACGCTCGAGTATCTGCGCCTGACCGGCCGCTCTCCCGAGCGGATCGCGCTCGTCGAGGCGTACGCGAAGGCGCAGGGCCTCTTTCGAACCGACGCGTCGCCGGATCCCGAGTTTGCCGACACGCTCGCGCTCGATCTCGGCAGCGTCGAGCCGAGTCTGGCGGGGCCGCGCCGTCCGCAGGACCGCGTACCGCTCCACGGCGTCAAGCACTCCTTCGAGAAGGCGATGGGCGAATGGGTCGCGGCGCGCGAACGCGCCAACGGCGCCGTCTCGCGCTTCGAGGACGAAGGCGGCGGCGGCACCGCGACGATCGCGCCGGCGATGGACGAGGTGGACGACGGCTGCGTCGTCATCGCCGCGATCACGAGCTGCACGAACACGTCGAATCCGTCGGTGCTGATCGGCGCGGGACTGCTCGCGCGCAACGCGCTGGCGCGCGGATTGCGAACGCAGCCGTGGGTGAAGACCTCGCTTGCCCCGGGCTCCAAAGTCGTCACCGATTATCTCGCGAAGGCCGGCCTGCAGAGCGATCTCGACCGGCTCGGCTTCAACCTCGTCGGCTACGGCTGCACGACCTGCATCGGAAACTCCGGTCCGCTTCCCAGCGACATCGCCGAAGCGGTCGCCGACGGCGATCTCATCGTCGCGGCGGTGCTCTCGGGCAATCGCAATTTCGAAGGGCGCATCCACCCGCAGGTTCGCGCGAACTATCTCGCGTCGCCGCCGCTCGTCGTCGCCTACGCGCTGGCCGGACGCATTGACGTGGATCTCACGACGCAGCCGCTCGGCACCGGCAGCGACGGCAAGCCGGTCTATCTGCGAGAGATCTGGCCGACCAACGACGCAATCGCGACGACGATGGCCGCGTGCATCAACGGCGAGATGTTCGAACGCGAGTACGCCGACGTCTTCAAAGGCGATGCGAACTGGGGAGAACTGAACGTCGCGCCGAGCGAACGCTACGCCTGGGATCCGAAATCCGAGTACGTGAAGCGCCCGCCGTACTTCGACGGAATGCCCGAGGAGCCGGGGCCGCCGCAGGACGTGCGCGGCGCGCGCGCGATCGCGGTGTTAGGCGATTCGGTGACGACCGACCACATCTCGCCCGCCGGAAGCATCGCGCGCAACGGCCCGGCCGGCAAGTATCTGATGGAGCACGGCATCGAACCGCGCGATTTCAATTCATACGGCGCGCGCCGCGGCAACCACGAGGTGATGGTCCGCGGCACCTTCGCGAACGTCCGGCTGCGCAACGCGCTCGTGCCCGGCGTCGAGGGCGGCGTCACGCGCTACCTGCCAACCGGGGAGCAGATGCCGATCTTCGACGCCTCGCGCCGCTACGAAGCCGACGGCACGCCGCTGATCGTGCTCGCCGGCAAAGAGTACGGCTCCGGCTCGTCGCGCGACTGGGCCGCCAAGGGCCCGTATCTCCTCGGCATCAAAGCCGTGATCGCCGAATCGTTCGAGCGCATCCACCGCAGCAACCTCATCGGCATGGGCGTGCTCCCGCTCGAATACCTCGACGGTGCCGACCGCTCGACGTACGGACTAAACGGCGAGGAGGTCTACGATATCACCGGCTTGACGGGCGGCGTGCGCCACGGCATGCGCGCGCACGTGCGCGCAACCGATCCGCAAAGCGGCCGCGCGATCGAGTTCGACGCGCGCGTCCGGATCGACACGCCGAACGAAGCCGAGTACTATCGCCACGGCGGCATTCTCCAGTACGTGCTCCGCCAGCTAAAAGACAGACGCTAGCCTTTCGTTAGCGAACGAAGCGCCGTCCCCGGCTAGTGCGCAAGCGGCGAGAGATGCCGTGGCTCGTAGAGGCCGAGCTTATCGCCGCCGGGGAGTTCGAGCGTCGTCACCAAACCCCAGCCGCGGTCGGCGACCGGTGTCGCTTTGATTCCCTTTTTCTCGAGCTGCCGTACCGTCGCGGCGATATCGTCGCAGGTTAGCCACAGTTCGTGTTTGGAGTCGTCTTCCGTCTCATGGACGGCGAGTTCCGTCGGCGGTGCGGCGAAGAAGAGCCGCCCGTTGCCGGCGTCGACGTAGCGCAGGTCGAGCACGTCCGTGAGAAAATCGTACATTTCCTTGGAATGCTTGGTGTAGAAGATCGCGTGGACACCGGTGATCACTAGATGCTGATCCGGGCGAAGCGGTCGGCGTTCGATTCGACGAACCACATGTTGCCGTCCGGGCCGCGGACGACGCTGCTCGGCCCGGCGTTTGGCGTAAGGCCCGAGTACTCGACGATCTTGCCGCTCGGCGAGATGCGCGCGACGCGCGCGCCTTCCGAGCCGTAGGAGCCCTCGTACTCGGTGAACCACATGCCGCCGCGCCCTTTGGCGATGCCGACCGGCTGTTCCGACGGCGTGATGCCGCGCGAGAATTCGGTGACGACGCCTTTCGTCGTGATGCGGCCGATGCGTCCGCCCGCCATCTCCGTGAACCAGAGTGCGCCGTCGCTTCCAGGCGCGATCGAGTAGGGTTCGGCGCCCGGCGAGATGCCGGCCGAGTACTCCTTGATCTTGCCGCGCGTCGTGATGCGACCGATGCGATCGCCGGTCGATTCGGTAAACCAGAGGGCGCCGTCCGGCCCGACCGCGATGTCTTGCAACGCCGCGCCCCGCGATATCCCATTCGAATACGACGCGATGCGGCCGTTCGTGCTGATCCGGCCGATCGCGGCGCTGCCGAAGAAATTCTCGACGAACCAGATCGCGCGGTCGGGACCCGCGATGACGCCGAGCGGCCCGCCTCCGTCGAGCGAAAACGTCGTGAACGTTCCCGTCATCGTCATCCGGACGATCTGACCGTCGGCCCAGTCGCTGATCCAGAGCGCTCCGTCGCTCCCCGCCGCGAGATCTTCGAACGACGGGCTTGCGGAGTTCTGAAAGTAGTACGTTGCGGTGCGTCTGCCGGTCGAGTTGATGCGCGCGACGGCGCTCTCGCCAAAGTCCTGATCGATGTCGTCGGTCACCCAGATTGCGTGGTCGGGGCCGACGGTGATCGCCGTCGGGAAGTAGTACGCCGGCGGGCCGGGGAGGTCGGCGAACTGGCTGACCCGCACCGAGCGCCCCGCCTCGCCCGCGAGCGACGAGTGGGGCAGCGTGGCGTTCGAGCTGGTGCAGGCCGAGAGTGCGGCAACGAGTGCCGCGAGGGCGATCGACCTGCCGAAGTCTCCGGAGGTCATGAAGCGATTATACCCCAGGAAGCTTCCCTAGAGCATGACGCGGCGGAAATCGGCGAGCAGGCCCGCGATGTAGACGAGGAACCGCGCCGCGCCCGCGCCGTCCACGACGCGATGATCGTAACTGACGCTGATCGGCAGCATCAGTCGCGGCACGAACTTCTTGCCGTCCCAAACCGGCTTGGTTACCGCGCGCGTCGCGCCGAGAATCGCGACCTCGGGCGCGTTGACGATCTGCGTGAAGGCCGTGCCGCCGATGCCGCCGATCGACGAGACCGTGAACGTTCCGCCTTGCATCTGCGCGAGCGTCAACTTCCCCTCACGCGCCTTCCCCGCAAGCTCTTGCGCCTCGCGGGCGATCTCGATCAATCCCTTCGCATCCGCGTTCTTGATCACGGGGACGACGAGACCGTCGGGTGTGTCGGCTGCGAAGCCGATGTTGTAATAGCGCTTGTAGATCAATTCCTCGCCGTCGAGCGACGAGTTGAACTCGGGGAACCGCTGCAACGCGGCGACCGAGGCTCGAATCAAGAATGCGAGCATCGTCAGCTTCGGACCACCCGTCCGCGATTGCTCGGCGTTGACCTCGCTTCGCAGCTTCTCGATTGACGTGACGTCGGCTTCGTCGTAGTTCGTGATGTGCGGAATGCCGAGCCAGTTGCGATGGAGGTTCGGGCCCGAGAGACGCTTGATGCGCGAGAGCGGCTGCCGCTCCGTCTCGCCGTACTGCGAGAAATCGAGTTTCGGCCACGCGGGCAATCCGGCGAACGGGCCGCTCGGGCCGGCCTGTGCGCCGCGCAGAAACGCGCCGACGTCGTCGAGCGTCACGCGGCCGCTCGGTCCGGTGCCGGAGATGCGCCGCAGATCCACGCCGCGCTCGCGCGCGAGCCGGCGCACGACCGGGCTCGCGTGCACCGTCGCGTCGTACGACGGCGGCGGCGCTGCGGGCGGCGGTGCGGCCTGCGCGGCGGGCGCGACGGGCGTTGCCTGCGGCGCGGGCGCAGCGGCGGCCGGGGCCGCCGGTTTCGCCGCGCCGTCGCTGTCGAGCAGCAGCAGCGGCGTTCCCTGCGAGACCTTGTCGCCGACCTTCACCTTGATCTCTTTTACGACGCCGTCGCTCTCGGCGGGAATCTCCATCGAGGCTTTCTCGCTCTCGAGCGTGACGAGCGAATCGTTCTTCTTGACGCGATCGCCGGCTTTGACCAAGACCTCGATCACCGGCACGTCCTTGAAGTCGCCGATATCGGGAACGCGGACCTCGATTGCCTCGCTCATGCGTTCGTCACTCTTGCCTATACGGTGATGGGGTTTGGTTTGTTGGGATCGACCTGATACTTCTCGATCGCCTTCGAGACGGTCTGCGCGGGAATCGTTCCTTCTTTCGCGAGCGCCTGGAGCGCCGCGATCGCGACGAAGTGACGGTCCACTTCGAAGAACTCGCGCAGCTTGCGCCGGTAATCGCTTCGCCCGTAACCGTCGGTGCCGAGCGCGACGTACGGCCGGCCGACGAACGGTCGAATCTGGTCGGCGAAGGTCCTGATGTAGTCGGTCGCGGCGATTCCGGGGCCGGCGCGATCGCGCAACACTTGTTCGACGTACGGCGCGCGCGGCGCTTCCTCGGGATGGAGCATGTTCCAGCGCTGCGCGGCCACGCCGTCGCGCTGCAGTTCGTTGAAGCTCGTCACGCTCCACACGTCGGCGCTCACCTTCCACTCGTCCGCGAGCAGATCGGCGGCGGCCTCGACCTCGCGCAGAATCGCGCCCGAACCGAAGAGCTGCACGCGCGGCGCGTCCTTCGGAAGGTCTGCCGCGCCCGTCGAAGCATCGCGCAGCAGGTAGATCCCGCGCAAGATGCCGTCGCGCGCGTTCGCCGGCATCGCCGGATGCGAGTAGTTCTCGTTCATGAGCGTGATGTAGTAGTAGACGTCCTCTTGATCGGCGAGCATGCGGCGCAGACCGTCCTGGACGATGACGGCGAGCTCGTACGCGTACGTCGGATCGTAGCTCCGGCAGTTCGGAACGAACGAAGCCGCGACCTGACTGCTGCCGTCCTCGTGCTGCAGGCCCTCGCCGTTGAGCGTCGTGCGCCCCGAGGTCGCGCCGAGCAAGAATCCGCGCGTCCGGCTGTCGCCCGCAGCCCACGTGAGATCGCCGACGCGCTGAAAGCCGAACATCGAGTAGAAGATGTAGAACGGAATCATCGGCAGGTCGTGGTTCGCGTACGAGGTGCCGGCGGCGATCCACGACGAGAGCGCGCCGGCCTCGTTGATGCCCTCTTGCAGGATCTGTCCGTGCTTGTCTTCGCGGTACCACATCAGCTGCTCGGCGTCTTGCGGATGGTAGAGTTGGCCGACCGACGAGTAGATGCCGAGCTGGCGGAACATGCCTTCCATGCCGAACGTGCGCGACTCGTCGGCGACGATCGGAACGACGCGCGCCCCGATCTCCTTGTCGCGCGCGATCGCATTGAGGACGCGGACGAAAGCCATCGTCGTCGAGATATGCCGGTCGCCCGTCGCCTGCAGCTGCGCGTCGAACGCCGATAGCTCCGGCACCGTCAGCGGGGCCGAGCGCCGGCGGCGCCGCGGAACGCTGCCGAGCGCGGCGAGACGCTCGCGCAGATACTGCATCTCCGGCGCGTCCTCGGGCGGCTTGAAGAACGGAATCTTCTCGCCCGCGATCGCGGCGTCGGATATCGGAAGCGTGAAGCGATCGCGGAACTTGCGCATCTCTTCGACTTCCATCTTTTTTGCTTGGTGCGCGATGTTCTGCGCCTCGCCGGCCTCGCCCATGCCGTATCCCTTGATCGTCTTCGCGAGGATGACCGTCGGTTGGCCGCGATGCTCGAAGGCGGCCTTATACGCGGCGTAGACTTTCAGCGAATCGTGGCCGCCGCGCTGCAGCGCCCAGATCTCGTCGTCGGTCCAGTTTTCGACGAGCGCCTTCGTCTCGGGATAACGGCCGAAGAACTGCTCGCGCACGTACTTTCCGTCGCGCGCTTTGAACGTTTGGTAGTCGCCGTCCACGCACTCGTTCATCACCTGCACGAGCCGTCCGCTCTTGTCGGCGTCGAGCAACGCGTCCCAGCGGCTCCCCCAGATGACTTTGATGACGTTCCAGCCGGCGCCCTTGAAGACGCCCTCGAGCTCCTGAATGATCTTACCGTTGCCGCGCACGGGGCCGTCGAGCCGCTGCAGGTTCGCGTTGACGACCCAGATGAGGTTGTCGAGCCGCTCGCGTCCCGCGAGCGAGATCGCGCCGAGCGATTCGGGTTCGTCGGTCTCGCCGTCGCCGACGAACGCCCAGACCTTGCGCCCGGTCGAATCGATCATCTCGCGATCGTGGAGGTAGCGCATGAAGCGGGCTTGGTAGATTGACATGATCGGTCCGAGCCCCATCGAGACCGTCGGAAACTGCCAGAACTCGGGCATCAGCCACGGATGCGGGTACGACGAGAGTCCCTTACCGTCAACTTCTTGACGAAAGCGCTCGAGTTGATCCTCGGTAACGCGACCCTCGAGGAAGGCCCGCGCGTAGACGCCCGGCGACGAGTGCCCCTGAAAGAAGACGAGATCGCCGCCGAATCCTTCGCGCGGCGCGCGGAAGAAGTGGTTGAACCCGACGTCGTAGAGCGTCGCGGCCGAGGCGAAGCTCGCGACGTGGCCGCCGAGTTCCGAGCTGACCTTGTTCGCGCGCACGACCATCGCAAGGGCGTTCCAACGAACGTAGTGGCGCAGGCGCGCTTCGAGGTCGCGATCGCCCGGCATCGGCGCCTGACGATCGGGCGGAATCGTGTTGACGTACGGCGTCGTGAGACCGAGCGAGACGTGCGCGCCGGCGCTCTGCGCTTCATCGACGAGCGTCTCGATCAGCTGACGCGCGCGCTCGGGCCCCGCGGCCTCGATGACGCCGCGCATCGCCTCGAGCCACTCGCGCGTCTCTTGCGGATCGGGATCCGGAGCGGTGATCGCCATGCCAGGCGCATCATTTCAGCCCTTTGCGCCCATTCCATCCAACTGGACCCCCTTCGACACGCCCTTCGACAGGCTCAGGGTGACACGGCGGGCATGGCTCAGGGTGACACGGCCGGCCCGGCTCAGGATGACAAGCGCTCTTTCCCGCAAATAGAAGGCCTCATACGCGGGAGCTATCGGCTGAGAGGGCGCGACCGAGAGGCGCCGACCGCAGTGGAACCTGATCCGGATAATGCCGGCGTAGGGAGGGTTAGAAGATGAAGGTCTATCTCGGGGGTTCGGACCCCTCGATTCGCGTTCCGCGGCGCGCCGTGACGCTCACGGACGGCACCGTGCACACGCAATACGACACGAGCGGACCGCACGGCGATCCGCAGTACGAGCCGGATCTGCGGCGCGGGCTTCCCGCGCTGCGCGACCCGTGGATCGCGCAACGCGGCGACACGATCGAACTCGCGCGGCCGCCGGCGACGCGCGCGCCGCGGCGAGCCAAGCCGGGCGCGAACGTCACGCAGATGCACTACGCGCGGCGCGGCGAGATCACGCGCGAGATGGAGTTCGTCGCGCTCCGCGAGGGCGTCGAGCCGGAGCTCGTTCGGAGCGAGATCGCGCGCGGGCGCGCGATCCTCCCCGCCAACGTCAACCATCCCGAGAGCGAGCCGATGATCATCGGCCGCAACTTCCTCGTAAAGATCAACGCGAACATCGGCAACTCCGCGGTGACCTCGTCGATCGACGAAGAGGTCGAGAAGATGACGTGGGCGACGCGCTGGGGCGCCGACACCGTCATGGATCTCTCGACCGGCAAGAACATTCACGAGACGCGCGAGTGGATTCTGCGCAACTCGCCCGTGCCGATCGGAACGGTTCCGATCTACCAGGCGCTCGAGAAGGTCGGCGGCAAGGCCGAGGACCTGACCTGGGAACTCTTCGCCGAGACGCTGATCGAACAGGCGGAGCAGGGCGTCGACTACTTCACGATCCACGCCGGCGTGCTGCTGCGCTACGTGCCGCTCACCGCGGAGCGCATCACCGGCATCGTCTCGCGCGGCGGGTCGATCCTCGCGAAGTGGTGCCTCGCGCACCATCGCGAGAACTTCCTCTACGAGCACTTCGAGGAGATCTGCGAGATCATGAAGGCGTACGACGTCGCCTTCTCGCTCGGCGACGGTCTGCGTCCGGGCTGCACCGCCGACGCGAACGACGCCGCGCAGTTCGCGGAGTTGGCAACGCTCGGCGAGTTGACCGACGTCGCGTGGAAGCACGACGTGCAGGTGATGATCGAGGGTCCGGGGCACGTGCCGATGCACTTGATCGAGGAGAACGTGCGCCGGCAACTCGAGGTCTGCAAAGAGGCGCCGTTTTACACGCTAGGTCCGCTCGTCACCGACGTCGCGCCCGGATACGATCACATCACGAGCGCGATCGGCGCCGCGATGATCGGATGGTTCGGCACCGCGATGCTCTGCTACGTGACGCCGAAAGAGCACCTCGGATTGCCGAACAAGAAGGACGTGAAGGACGGCGTCATCGCCTACAAGATCGCCGCGCACGCCGCCGATCTCGCCAAGGGCCATCCCGGCGCCGCGCACTGGGACGACGTGCTCTCGAAGGCGCGTTTCGAATTCCGCTGGGAGGATCAGTTCGATCTCTCGCTCGATCCCGAGACCGCGCGCGAGTTCCACGACGAGACGCTGCCGGCGCCCGGCGCGAAGGTCGCGCACTTCTGCTCGATGTGCGGCCCGCACTTCTGCTCGATGAAGATCACGCAAGAGGTGCGCGAGTACGCCGAGCGCGGCATGGCCGAGAAATCGCGCGAGTTCGTCGAGCAGGGAGCCGAGGTTTACGTTCCGGTCTCCTGAGGCGCCCAACGTCTGCGCGGTGCTCTTCGACCGCGACGAGACGATCGTCGTCGACGTGCCGTTCAACGGCGATCCCGATCGCGTCGAGCCGGCGCCCAACGCGCGCGCGCTGCTCGACCGTCTGCGCGCGGCGGGCCTGCCGCTCGCGGTCGTCAGCAATCAGAGCGGCGTCGGCCGCGGCTTGATCACGGTGGAGCAGGTCGCTGCGGTCAACGCCCGCGTCGAGGAGCTGCTCGGACCGTTCGCCGGGTTCTTCGTCTGCCCGCACGCGCCGGAGGACGCGTGCGATTGCCGCAAGCCCAAACCGAAGCTGATCCTCGACGCCGCGCGCGCGATGGGCGTCGATCCGGCGTGCTGCGTCGTCGTCGGCGATCGCGAGAGCGACGTCGAGGCGGCGCGCAACGCCGGCGCGATTCCGCTGCGAGTCGCGGGGCCGCACGCGCTGGAAGAGGCGGTCGAGACGATCCTGCGGCTCGCCGCCGCGTAACTACTGCGGGGTTTGTTCGAGCCAGTAGTCGACGTCGAGGCCGTGGGCCGGCGCGACGGCATAGGCCGCGGCCGGCAGATGGACGCTCTTCGCGAGCTGCTGCCACGTGTCGAAGACGCGCACGACGTAGTTCTGCGTCTCGTCGTACGGCGGGATGCCTCCGTACTCGGTGACCGCCTTCGGTCCGGCGTTATAGGCCGCGACGACCAACTCGTAATGCTTGCGGCCGAACTTCCCGACGAGGCCGCGCAGGTAGCGCGCGGCGCCGGAGAGGTTCTGGACGGGATCGTGCGGGTCGACGCCGAGGTGCGCGGCCGTTCCCGGCATCAATTGCCCGAGCCCGATCGCGCCCGCGCGCGACACCGCGTGCGTGTGCCAGCGCGACTCGACGGTGACGATGGCGACGAGCATATTTGCGTCAATGCGCCAGCGCTCGGCGTTGACGAGGACGCGGCGCGCGAGATCGCGGCTCTGCCAGCCCGGCATCTGCGGGTTGATTTGCCGCAGCACCGACGCATAGACGGCGATGGCGGTCGGCGTTGCGGGGATCGCGCGCTGGGCGGCCCGCGCCGGCGCGAGCGAGGCGAGCAACGACCCTACGAGAGCGGCTACCGCCACGGGGAAGGCGATGGTCCTCCGCATATGGGGCGGGTGGGTTCGCGTCGAGTCCCGCTCCCGCCTTCCGATTCTAGGGCCTTGAAATTCGCGGCCCGAAAAGGTGCGCTCCGGCGAGTGGCGTAGGCCCCGAGCGTTGCGTTCTACTGAAGAGCCGTCCGGAGGCCCGCGGCGCCGTAGTTGGGCGTTCGCGATCGTCATTATCCTCTTCGTCATCATGTGCGGCATGATCGCGTGGTCGCAATGGTACGCGATCAACGTCAACGTTCCGAAGTACAACGCGCATCAACTTTGACACATCTTTGAATCCGCGCGCGCAGGACCCGCGCGCCACGGCGCGACAGCGCTGCTTCGGGAGGAACTAGAACGTGATCGTACACGCACTGCTGCTCGCCGCGGTCCTGCCGGCCGCGTCGCCGTCTCCATCCGCGTCGCCGTCGCCGACGCCGGGACCGCCGTTCGCCAATCTCAGTTGGCGCTCGATCGGGCCGGCCTCGGCGGGCGGACGCGTTACGTCGGTCGCAGGCTCCGCGACCGACCCGAAGCTCTACTTCCTCGGCGCCGCGGGCGGCGGCGTCTGGCGATCGACGAACGGCGCGCAGACGTGGGATCCCGTCTTCGAAAAAGAGGGCGCGGCCGCGATCGGTGACGTCGCGATCGATCCGACCGATAACAAGATCGTCTGGGTCGGCACCGGCGAGAGCAATCCGCGCAACGACGTCAGCTACGGCGACGGCGTCTACAAGAGCACCGACGGCGGCGACACGTGGACGAACGTCGGCCTGAAGGCGACGAAATATATCTCGCGCGTGCTCGTCGATCCGCGCAACCACAACCACGTCGTCGTCGGCGCGCTCGGCGACGTCTTCGCCGACTCGCCCGATCGTGGTGTCTACGTGACCGACGACGGCGGCAGGACGTGGAAACAGACGCTCTCGGTCGGACCCGAGAGCGGCGCCAGCGATCTCGCGATGAATCCGCAGAATCCGAGCGTCATCTACGCCGGCATCTGGAAGTTCCAACGCCGGCCCTGGACCTTCTCCAGCGGCGGCGACGAGGACGGCGTCTACAAATCCACCGACGGCGGCGCGACGTGGAGCAAACTGCAGGGGCACGGCCTCCCCGCCGGCCCGACCGGACGAATCGGCCTCGCGGTGGCGCCGAGCGACGGCAACCGCGTCTACGCCGTGATCGAATCGAAGGACGGCGTGCTCTGGCGCTCCGACGACGCCGGCGCGAACTGGCAGATGGTCAGCGACGATACGAGAGTAGACGCGCGCTTCTTTTACTTCTCGCGTCTCGCCGTCGATCCGAAGAATTCCAACCGCGTCTACGCCCTCTCGTTCGAGACGATGCTCAGCGAGGACGGCGGGAAGAAGTTCTCGCCGACGGCGGAGGGCGTGCACGGCGACTTCCACGGGATCTGGATCGCGCCGAACGATCCGGCGCGCGTCATGCTCGGCGAGGACGGGGGCTATGCGCTGACGCTCGACGGCGGCGACAACTGGTTCTTCTCGCGGAACCTCGCGATCGGCCAAGTCTATCGCGTCGGACTCGGAACGGACAATCCGTATACCATCTGCGCGGGCCTGCAGGACAACAACGGCTGGTGCGGTCCCTCGAACTCGCTCGACCCCTCGGGCATTCAGAACAAGAACTGGATCGTCACGGTCGGCGGCGACGGCACGTGGGGCATCCCCGAGCCCGACGACCCGAACTGGATCTGGTCGGACTCGCAAGACGGGTCGCTCTTCATCTACAACCGCGTCACGCAAGACGGCTGGTCGGCGCAGCCCTACGTGCAGACCGGCAGAGAGTCGTGGACCCCCGCGACGAGCAAGTACCGCTTCAACTGGGAGTCGCCGATCGCGTTCGCGCCCTGGCGCGCCCCGGGAAATAAGGTCATCGGCTGGTACGGCGGCAGCGTCGTATTTCAGACGACCGATCGCGGCCGCTCGTGGACGCCGATCAGCCCCGATCTCACGCGCAACATCAAGGCGCATCAGGTTGCCGCGGGCGGCCCGATCGCAAACGACGTCTCGGGCGCCGAGTATAACGACACGATTCTCGACATCGAAGCCTCGCAGGTCGCGCGCGGCGAGATCTGGGTCGGCACCGACGACGGGCTCGTCCAACTGACGCGCGATGGCGGGAAGCACTGGACGAACGTCACGCCGCCCGGCGCGCCGCAGCTCGCGCGTTTCGCCACCGTCGCGCCCTCGACGCTCGCCGACGGCACGGCCTACACGATCGCCGACGGCCACTACACGGGTGACGCGGCGCCGTACGCGTTCGTCACGCACGACTTCGGCAAGACCTGGACGAAGATCGTAACCGGCCTGCCTTCCGATCAGTGGGCGCGGGCGATCCGCCCCGACATTCGCGACCGCAACCTCGTCTATCTCGGCACCGAAGAGGGCATCTGGATCTCCTTCGACGGCGGCGCGCACTGGCAGTCGTTCCAGAACGGCCTGCCGACCGTCTCCGTGCACGACATCCGGATGCAGCCGCAGTACGACGATCTCGTGATCGCGACGCATGGCCGCGCCGTCTACGTCATGGACGACGTGCGCCCGCTGCAGGAACTGCAGCAGGCGGTCGCGCGGACGACGTGGCTCTTCGCACCGCGCGCGGGCTACGAGTGGTCGCTCCACGAGAACGACGAGGGCACGTACACGTTCTTCGCGGCCGACAATCCGCCGTACGGCGTCACGATCACGTTCTATCAAAAAGATCCGCAGAAGGGCGCACCGGCGATCGACATCCTCGACGCGCGCGGACGCGTGATTCGCAGCATCTCCGGAACGCACAAAGTCGGCGGGAAAGACAAGCCGTACATCACCAACAAGGTGGGGCTCAACCGTTACACGTGGGACTTCACCGTCAACGGCCCGGTGAAGTGGAACGGCGGAAACGACTTCAGCAAAGGGCCGGACTCCGGTCCGGGCGTCGTCCCCGGCGAGTACGCGGCGCGCATGACGCTCTCGGGGCACACGTACGTCCAGCGCTTCAAAGTCGAGCCCGATCCGCGCTCGGCCTTCACGCAAGCCGAGTACCAGCGCAGCTTCGACGCGGCGATGCGGCAGATGGCGCATCTCTCGACCGTCGACGGGATGCTCAATAACCTCGACGATCTCAAGAAGGCAATCGACACGGCGCTCGACGCTTCGAAGAAGGCGAACAACACGGCGCTCACGGCGACGCTCGACGACGCCTCGAAGGCTCGGCAGACGCTCTTCGACTCGCTCGCCGTGAACATTCGCGGCGAAGGGACCGAGGACGAAGGGAAACTGCACGAAGACGTCTTCGGCGCCTACCAAACTGCGCAGGGTCTCATCACGCCGTCGGTCGAGAGCTTCCTGACGCGCGTGGATTCCGAATACCGCGACGGCGTCGGCCGCTATAACGCCTTCGTCACCGGCGTCCTCCCCGGGGTCAACGCGGCCTTGAAGAAGGCGGGTATGAAATCGCTGCCCGCCGTCAAACTCGTCGCAACAGAGTGATGCTCGCGTCGGTTCTCGTGGCGGCGGCTGCGTACGCCAACCTCTCGTGGCGCTCGATCGGGCCCGCGGTAGCGGGCGGGCGGGTCGCGGCCGTCGCGGGCACGCCGCAGAACGACCAGCTCTACTATCTCGGGACGGCGGGCGGCGGCGTCTGGCGCTCGATCAACGGCGGCGCGACGTGGGAGCCGGTCTTCGGCAAGGAGCCGGTCGCGGCGGTCGGCGCGGTCGCGATCGATCCGACCAACGAGCGGATCGTCTGGGCCGGCACCGGCGAAGCGAACCCGCGCAACGACGTCAGCTACGGCAACGGCCTCTATAAATCTACCGACGGCGGCAAGACCTGGAACCGCGTTGGGCTCGCGGGCGTCTGGTCTATCTCGCGCATCGCGATCGATCCGCGCGATCCGCGCCACGTCGTCGTCGGCGCGTTCGGCGATCCGTTCAAAGACTCGAGCGACCGCGGCGTCTACGTCACCTTCGACGGCGGCTCCACGTGGAAGAAGTCGCTCTATCTCACGCCGGCGAGCGGCGCGAGCGACGTCGCGATCGATCCCGTCAATCCCGACGTCGTCTACGCGGGGATGTGGCACTTTCGCCGCGTGCCGTGGACGTTTACGAGCGGCGGCCCGGACGGCGGCCTCTTCAAGTCGAGCGATGGCGGGCGCACGTGGACGCGCTTGACGGGCAACGGCCTTCCGAGCGGATACTCCGGGAGAATCGGCCTCGCGGTCGCCCCGAGCCGTCACGATCGCGTCTTCGCGATCATCGAGGCAAAGGGCGGCATTCTCTGGCGCTCGGACGACGCCGGCGCGCATTGGACGATGGTGAGCAGCGACACGCTCGTGGATCAGCGGCCGTTCTACTTCACGCACGTCGCGGTCGATCCGCGCAATGCCGACCACGTTTACGCAGTCTCGGAGATGCTCGCGGAGAGCAACGACGGCGGACGCAAGTTCACCGAGATCGCGAAGGGCGTGCACGTCGACTACCATGCGATCTGGATCGACCCGCAAAACCCCAAGCGGATCATCACCGGCGAAGACGGCGGCTACGCGCTGACCGGCGATCTCAAGCACTGGTCGTTCTCGCGCAATCTCGCGATCGGCCAGATCTACCACGTCGGGCTCTCGAACGAGAATCCGTATCTCGTCTGCGCGGCGTTTCAGGATAACGGCGGTTTCTGCGGACCCGAGAACTCCCTCGACAGCGAGGGCATTCTCGACCGCCACTGGATCGACGTCGTCGGCGGCGACGGCATGTGGACGCTTCCCGATCCGAGCGATCCGCGCTACGTCTGGGCCGATCTCGAAGACGGCGCGCTGACGGTCTTCGATCGCTCGAACGAAGAGACTCGCTTCATTCGCCCCTACGATCCGTTCCCGGGAAGCTTTTTGGGGCCGTTCGACCTGCGCACCGTGCCGTATCGCTTCAACTGGGACTCGCCGGTCGCGTTCGCGCCGTGGGACGGACACGTCGGCTGGTTCGGCGGTAACGTCGTCTTCCAGTCCACCGATCGCGGCCAGACGTGGAGCCCGATCAGCCCCGATCTGACGCGCAACATCAAGGAGCATCAGGCTCCGACCGGAGGACCGCTCGCGAAGGACGTCTCCGGCGCAGAGTACTCCGACACGATCCTCGACATCGAGGGCTCGCCGATAAACCGCGGCGAGATCTGGGTCGGCACCGACGACGGCTACGTGCAACTCACGCGCGATGCGTCCGGTTCGAGCGAGGCGCACTGGAAGAACGTCACGCCGCCGGGCACACCGGAGTACGCGCGGATCGAAACGGTCGCGCCGTCGCCGCTCGTCGCCGGAACGGCATACGCGATCGCCGACGATCACCGGATGGGCGATTACGCGCCGTACGCGTACGTGACCCACGACTACGGTGCGACGTGGACGAAGATCGTCAGCGGCCTGCCGGCCGATCAGTACGTGCGCACGATCCGCCCCGACGTCCGCAATCCGAACCTGCTCTTTGCGGGCACCGAGGCGGGAATGTGGATCTCGTTCGACGCCGGCGCGCACTGGCAGGACTTCCGCATCAACCTGCCCGTCGTCTCGGTGCGCGACATCCGCATCCAGCCGCAGTTCGACGATCTCGTCATCGCGACGCACGGACGCGACGTCTGGATTCTCGACGACATCGGCTCGATCCAGCAGCTCGGCAACGCGCAGGCGGCCGGCGCGATGCTCTTCGCTCCGCGCCCGGCGTACGAGTACCACTACCATTCGAACGACCTCGGCAACTACACGCGCTTCTCCGGCGAGAATCCGCCGAGCGGCGCGATCGTGGATTTCTATCAGACCGCCGCGCAGAGCGCTCCGCCGGCGCTCGAGGTGCTCGACGCCGACGGCCGCGTAATTCGAACCGTCAAAGGCACCCACAAAGTCAAAGGCAAGGACGAGCCGTACGTCGCGAACAAGGCCGGCATCAACCGCTACGTCTGGGACTTCACCGAGGATGCGCCGGTGAAGTGGAACGGCGCCGCGCGCGACGAGTACAAAGGACCGAAGACCGGTCCGACGGTCGTGCCCGGAACCTACGCGCTTCGCCTCACGCTCGGCGCGCGCACGCTGCAGACGACGGTGAAGGTCTTTCCGGATCCGCGCGACGGCTGGACGCAGGCGCAGTACGAAGCCGGCTACGCCTACGCGCGCAAGTACGCGCTCGCCTACAGCGCGATCGACGAGGCGCTCAACAACCTCGACGCGATCGAGAAATCGTTGACGAGCGCCGCCTCCGCCGCGAAGAGCAACGCGGGGCTCTCGGCGCAGATCGCCGCCGCGCTGCAGAAGTGGAACGGCGTCTTCGACGCCTTCACGGCAGACTACAAGAACGACGAAGACTCGATCCAGCGCTCCGGCTCGCTGCGCGAAGGGATCCCGCGCACCGGCTTCGGCAGCGTGCAGCTTCCGCCGACCGCGGCGCAGCTCGACTACGCGAAGCGATTCGATGCGGCCTACGCCGCCGCGTTCTCGGGATACAACGCGTACGTCGGATCGCTCGCGCCGCTCTCGGCAGCGCTAAAGAGCGCGGGTCTGAAGCCGATCGAGGGAGCGGCTCCGGTAACGCCCTGACCTACTCGTAGTCGGGCGCCGCGTACTCGTCGGGGTGGCCGATGAAGAACTTCGGCGGCAGCGGTGCGTTGATGTGGATGAAGCGCCGCGGCGGCTTCGAGAAATCGAAGGAGTCGCCGCCCGGCGAGTTCGCGCGGCTATCGGCCGCCGCGAGCGGATCGAGCCCCCAGAGGTTCTCGGCGAATTTCAGCACGCTCGCCGTCTCCAACGGTACGTGCGTGACGTAGTCGTGCTTGGCGTAGGGCGAGATGACGAGCAGCGGCACGCGGAAGCCGACGCCGTCGCGTCCTCGATACGGCGGCGGCACGTGGTCGTAGAGGCCGCCCCAATCGTCCCACTGCACGAAGATCGCCGTCGTGTCCCAAAACTTGCTCGCGCCGATCGTGTCCACGAGCGCTGCGACCCACGACGGGCCGTCGCCGCCGCCGCAGTTGACGTGATCGGAGTAACTGCAGACCGGCGTAATCCAGGTGAAGTCCGCGAGCTTGCCGGCGCGCACGTCGAGGATGAATCTCCAATCCGGCGAGATCACGTTCTTCCAATCCGCGTGTCCGTAGATGTGTTTGATCGCCTGGTAACTCGACCAGACGGCGCCGTAGTCGCTCGACTTGCTGCCGTAGGAGCTGGCGTAAAAGCGCCACGATAGTCCGGCGGTATCGAGCTCGTCGCCGAGCGTCTCGTAGTCGTAACATGGAGCGACGGCAGGCCCTTGCGGATTGCGCGACGCGGTGATTGTCGACACGACGTCGTACTTGCCGCCGCCGCAGCCCCATCGCCCGCTAGGAAGATTCACGCTCCACGCCGCCTGCGCCGCGATGATGTACTGGTGCGCGACGAAACTCTCGTCGAGCTGCGACTGGAACATGCGGTCGGCGAGCACCCATTCGTGCGCCATGTCGAAGTACGGCTTCGACTCGATGCGCGGAACGTAGACGTACTCGGGGAAATCCGACGGGCCGCCCCACGACTCTTCCTTGTTGAAGCCGTCCATCTTGCACTTCGTCCCGGGAATGCTCCCCTGCCCGTCGCACGCGGCGAACATCGCCTCCGCCGAGTGATCGATCTCGTATTGATCGGCGAGGCTGACCGGTTTGAGTTGGACGGTCCGTCCGAACGAGTTCTTCCCCGAAGAGACGGTGTCGGCGCCGGGATAGCCTTGGAAGAGGTTATCGAAGCTGCGGTTCTCTTGCACGATATAGACGATGTGCTTGATCTTGCCGGCGCCGGTGCCGGCGACGCGCTCGAGCACGCCGCCGCCGCCCGCGTACGGTAGCGGCGCGCCGGACGAACACGCGGCGAGCGCGAGGACCGCGCTAAGCGGCGCCGCGACGAGGTTTACGCGAAGCATCGTTTGAGGAACGCTTCGTGCTTGTACGACGAGCTCTTCCCGAAGTGAACGATCGTCAGGTCGAGCGAGGGGACGAGATAGAGCGCTTGCCCGGCAGATCCGCTCGCATAGAAGAGATCGGCCGGCGCGCCGCGCGCGCCGAGCCACCAGCCGAGCCCGTACCGTTGGTTGGCTGGGCTCCCTTCGAAGCACGGCGCGAGCGAGGCGCGTTCGGCGAGCACGTAACGGCCGTACGCCAGCCAGGCCTGTGCGTCGAGCGAAGCGCCGGTCGGCAGCGGCTGCGTGCCGTCGCTCAGTTTGCGCCAGTTCGCGACGCGCACGCCGGCGGGAGCGAGAACGCGCTCGCGCAGATACTCGTGCGGCGTTCGCTCGCTGCGGGCGAGTTTGCGCGCGAGCACGGCGCCGAATACCTGCAGCGGGATCCCGCCGTACGTGAATTTCGTCCCCGGCTCGTCGCGCAGCGTCACGTTCAGCGCTTTCTCGTAGATCGGCACGCTCGCGCCGAGGCCGCCGAATCCGATGCCCGCCGTCAGAGAGAGAAGCATGCGCAGCGTCACGCGCCGTTTCCACGGATCGTCGCCCCAGCGCTCGATCGTATCGGCGACGCGTTCGTCGAGCGAGAGCAATCCGTCGTCGCGGGCTCGAAGCGCGGCCACGCCCCAGAAGCTCTTCGTCCCGCTGTAGAGCGCGTGCGGCGTCGAACGATCGAAGCCGTCGCCGTACTCCTCCGCGACGATCTCGCCCGCGCGCTCGGCCACGAGCGCGTGCAGACCGTGGGCGCGCGCGTAGGCGAGCGCGTCGGGCCGAAGCTCCATAATGGAGGAGCGTTCCGGCGAGGCTCGCAAAACCGCCTGCATGAGGGCGTACGTTCTTTTGGTCGCTTCGATTGCGGCGCTGGGCGGATTGCTCTTCGGTTACGACACCGGCGTTATCTCGGGCGCGATCCTCTTTATAACGAAGGACTTCGACTTACCGACGCGGCTGCAGGCGTTTACGATCAGCGTCGTCTTGATCGGCTGCATGGCCGGCGCGGCGGTCGCCGGCGGCGTCGCGGATCGAATCGGCAGGCGCGCGACGCTGCTCGCGGCGGGCGTGATCTTTCTCGCCGGCTCGATCCTCTCGGCGCTCGCGCCGGACGAGACGCTGCTGCTCGCGGGACGCTTCGTCGTCGGCATCGGGATCGGGTTCAGCTCGGTCGTCGCGCCGCTCTATATCTCCGAGGTCGCGCCGGCTTCGTCGCGTGGTGCGCTCGTCTCGCTCTACCAGTTTGCGATCACCGTCGGCATCTTGGCCGCGTACGTCATCGACTACGCGCTCGCCGGCGCGGGAGAGTGGCGCTGGATGCTCGGCCTCGCGGTCGTTCCGTCGCTCGTCCTCGTCGGCGGCATGGTCGGCATGCCGGAGAGTCCGCGCTATCTCTTCAAGATCGGCCTCGCCGCGCAAGCGCGATCCGTGTTGGGACGGATCTACGTCGATCCCGCCGAGGAAGCGCGCGAGGAACGGTCGATCGTGGAGAGCCTGCAGGCGCGCGGCGCCGGCATCGAGGCGTTCGCGCAGCCCGCCCTGCGGTGGGCGCTGATCGTCGGCATCACGCTCGCCGTGCTGCAGCAGATCACCGGCATCAACACCGTCATCTACTACGGGCCGCAGATCTTCGAGATGGCCGGCGTCGCGTCCGCATCGGCCTCGATATTGGCGCAGTCGCTCGTCGGCGCGGTCAACTGCTTCATGACGCTGATCGCGATATTCTTCGTGGATCGAATCGGCCGCAAGCCGCTGCTCTACATCGGTCTCACCGGCATGTTCTGCGCGCTCTCCGCGCTCGCGCTCGCCTTTGCGCGGCCGCACCTCTCCGGGACGCTCGGCACGATCGCGCTCTGGAGCATGATGGTCTACGTCGGATGCTTCGCGTTCAGCCTCGGTCCGATCGTCTGGCTGCTCCTTTCGGAGATCTTTCCGCTGCCGGTGCGCGGGTTGGGGATGTCGCTCTCGACGCTCGCCAACTGGGTCGGCAACTTCGCCGTCTCGCAGCTCTTTCTCACGATGATCGCGCATCTCGGAGCGACCGGCACGTTCTCCCTCTACGCCGCCCTCTGCGTCGTTACGCTGTTCTTCGTGCGCTCCGCGGTTCCCGAGACGAAGCAGGAGCTGCTCGAATCGATTCGCGTCGGCAACGCCTGACCGGTGCCCGCGCTCAGCGTCGTCGTCCCGGTCTACGATAACTGGTGGCTGACGGCGCGATGCCTGTGCGAACTCGAGCGCCTACGCGACGGAACGCTCCCGTTCGAGACGATCGTCGTCGATAACGCCTCGAGCGACGAGACGCCGCGGGCGATCGCGGGATTTCCGTGGGTGCGCTACATCCGCAACGAGACGAACGCCAACTTCGCCGGCGCCTGCAACGCGGGCGTGCGTGCCGCGCAATCGCCGCTGACGCTGCTGCTCAACAACGATGCCTTTCCGCTCGGCGACGCGCTGACGCCGCTCGTGCGCGCGTTCGACCGCGACGAGGTGGCGATCGCGGGCGGGGCGCTCTTCTTCGAGGACGGTGCCGTGCAGGCCGCCGGGCTCGTGCTCTTACCGAACGCGCACTGGCACTACGACTGCCGCAACCTGCCGCAGACGCTCGACGCCGTGACGCAGCCGCGCGACGCGCTCGCGGTCTCCGGCGCGGCGATGGCAGTGCGCACGCGGTGGTTCGTCGAGGCCGGCGGCTTCGACGAGGCGTTCGTCAACGGGTTCGAAGACGTCGATCTCTGCATGCGCGCGCGCGAGCGCGGGTTCTCGATCGCGTACGTCCCCACGGCGCGCTTCGCGCATTACGAGGCGGCATCGGCGAACCGCTTCGCGCGCGAGGCCGAGAACGAACGGCGCTTCTACGATCGCTGGGCGCGCGCGTTGGGAGCGCTGCCGCGAACCGCCCGCGGTGAAGTCGGCGCGATCGCGCTCGAGAGCGCGGCGACGGATCGGCTCGAGACGGCGGCGCTCGACGATCTCGAGCGCGCGCTGCGCGACTTCGGCCATCCGGTCGTCCGCGGACGAATTCCGCCCTGGCGGCGCTTCGACCGGCGCTACCGGCGCGCGGCCTCGCTCGCGTGG
The DNA here is from genome assembly GCA_035541935.1 of Candidatus Binatia bacterium. Lineage (GTDB taxonomy): Bacteria > Vulcanimicrobiota > Vulcanimicrobiia > Vulcanimicrobiales > Vulcanimicrobiaceae > Cybelea. Next base: position 44,540 of record DATKMJ010000021.1, read on the forward strand.
CTTTCCAACGAGTGCGATCCGCCGGGGGTCTCGATCGCGCGACGCGGCGAAAGCACGACGATCCGCACGCGCGGCGCGGCGAGTTTCGAGGTGCCGTGGCTTCCGTGCGCCTCCGAGAAGCGCGCGAGCGCGCTCGCGCTGCGCCGCTCGCGCGATCCGTCGTGCGCGGCGATCGGCGTCGCCGGAGGGAGCGACTCGGAGTTGCTCGCGCTCGAGCAGGCCGGCGGCTTTTCGACGGTTCGGATAACGCCGGAGATGCTGCTCGGAGGCGGCGCCGCCGTCGAAGTCGCGTGCGTCGTCCATCTCGGTCTCACCGACGACGCAGCCTTCGGCAACGTCGTGGCGGCGCAGGCCGGCCTGCCCGCGGTCGTGCTCGCGAGCGCGGAGTTGCAGGCGATCTTCGCGCCGGACGTCGCGCTCGCCGGGACGCGCGCCGGCCTTCCCGAGTTGGCGCGCCGGACGATCGGCGACGTGAGCTTACGTGAACGATACGGCGCGCTCGTCGCCGCCGACGCGCGTCGCCGCTTCTCGCCGCGGCGCAGCGCGATCCGCGTCGTGGATCTGCTTGCGGCCGCGCGATTCGGCCCGGAGCGACCGGGAGCCGCGCGGAGCAATGCCCCGCTCTAAGCGCCCTCGGGAGACCCGTACCCGCCGCCGCCCGGCGTTTGAATCGTCAGCACGTCGCCGGGCTCGAGCGGCAGGCTCGCCTTCGCGCGCAACGGCGTCTCGCGTCCGCGGCGCGCGAGCGTGTGGCGGCCGCAGCGCCCCGGTTCGCCGCCCTGCGTGCCGGGCGGCTCGAGCGTATGGCGATCCGCAAGCAGCGTCGCGTGCGCGGTCCCTTCGGTCAACTCGAGCGCGCGAATCAATCCGCTGCCGCCGCGATGGCGTCCGGCGCCGCCCGTGCCTTCGGCGATCTCGTAGCGCGTGACGCGCAGCGGATACTCGCCTTCGATCGCTTCGACCGGCGTGTTCAGCGTGTTGGTCATATGGCAGTGGATCGCGTCGATGCCGTCGCGATCGGGGCGCGCTCCCATGCCGCAGCCGTTCGTCTCGTAGAAGGCCCACGCCGAGCCGTCGAGGCGCGTGCCGCCGAGCATGACGTTGCTCATCGTTCCGCCGCTGCACGCCGGAACGCGCCGCGGCGCCGCGAGCGCCAGCGCCTGCAGCACCACTTCGGCGTTGCGCATGCTCGTCTCGACGTTCCCGCCCGAGACCGGCGCGGGCCGCCGCGGATTGAGGAGAGAGCCTTCGGGGGCGAGCACCTCGACGGGGCGGAAGCACCCGTCGTTCATCGGGATCGTCGGGTCGGTCACCGCGCGCAGAGCGTAGTGCACGCCCGAGAGCGTAACGCCGAAGACGGCGTTGAGCGGAGCGTCGAGCTGCGGCGAGGTTCCGGCGTAATCGAGCCGCGCGCTGCCGTCGCGCAGTTCGAGACGCAGTGCGATCGCGATGCTCGGCTCACCGTCGCGCGCTTCGAGGTAATCCACGGCCTCGAAGACGCCGGCGCCGAGCGATCGCAGCGCCGCGCGCATGCGAGCCTCGCTCTCGTCGAGCGCGCGCTCGATGGCAGCGTCGAATCCGTCGCGTCCGTATCGCCTGCAGAGCTCGAGCAGACGCCGCTCGCCGGTGTAGTTGCCGGCGATCTGCGCGCGCAGGTCGCCGCTGCGCGCCTCCGGAGTGCGCGAGTTCGCACGGAATATCTCGACGATCTCGTCGCAGACGCGCTCGTCGCGCACCAAGCGGACCGGCGGGACGACGACGCCTTCGGCATAGAGCTCCGTGGCGTCGGCGGGCATCGAGCCGGGGACGGAGCCGCCGACGTCCGCGTGATGCGCCTTGTTCGCCGCGTAACCGAGAAGCCGCCCTTCGTCGAAGACCGGCCGCACGAGCGTCACGTCGTTGAGATGCGTCCCCGCAACGTAGGGATCGTTCGCGAGCCACATCTCGCCCTCGCGGGGGCCGCCGCGATCGCGTTCCACGATCTCGAGGATGCGGCGCAGACCCCACGGCAGCGAGCCGAGATGAACGGGAATGTGCTCGGCTTGCGCGATCAGCCGTCCGAACCGGTCGAAGAGCGCGCAAGAGTGGTCGAGCCGCTCCTTGATATTCGGCGAGTACGCAGCGTTGCGCACCGCGATGCCCATCTCTTCCGCCGCGTAGACGAGGCCGCTCTTGATTACTTCGGCGGTGATCGGATCGCTCACGTCGCGCTCCGTTCGAGAACGCAGAGCTCCTCCTCGACGGAGAGCGACCAGCCGGGAGCGACGTAGGTCGTGCTGTCGTACGCCTCGACGACCGCGGGCCCGGCGATGCTCGTGCCCGATCCCAGCGAGGCGCGCTCGAAGACGGCAACCTCGACGAAGGAGTCCTCGATCCATACGTCGCGTCGCGCCGGGGGCCGTCCTCCACCTCGTCCTTCGACTCCGCTCAGGATGACAGTCGAAGGAGCGCGAGTCGAAGCGCGGGTCCGCGCGAAGGCCGTGAGCCGCGCGTTGACGATCTCGACGGCCGCGTCGACGACGTCGTAGCCGTAACGCGCGCGGTGCGCATCGTGGAAGTTCTGCGCGACCCGTTGCGGCGACCGGTCGTGCGCGATCGTCAGCTCGAAACTCTGACCGCGATAGCGCGCGTCGTACTCCCGGCGGAACGCGATCGTCGCCGGATCGGCGCCCTGTGCGGCGAGGCCCGCACTCGCGCGCCGCTCGCCGGCGGCAAAATGCTCCTCGATCCGGTCGCCGTCGAGATCGGCGGCGCCGCGCATGATCGCCGCGAGCTCGTTGTGACGGAGGTCGGCCTCGAGCAGGCCGCTCGCGGAGAAGAGCCCCGGATGCGCCGGGATCGCGACCCGCGCGACGCCGAGCTCGCCGGCGAGCGCGCACGCGTGCAGCGGTCCGCCGCCTCCGAACGCGACGAGCGTAAAGTCGCGCGGATCGAGACCGCGCTCGACCGTGACGATCCTCAACACTCTCGCCATCGCGTCGTCCACGATCCGCACGATGCCGGCGGCCGTCGCCTCGAGGCCCATCTCGAGACGTCGCGCGAGCTCTTCGATGGAACGTCGCGCGCGCGCCGCATCGATCGGAAAGGTGCCGCCGAGCAGATGGTGCGGGTTGAGGCGCCCCAGCACGACGTTTGCGTCGGTGACCGTCGCGCGATCCGAGATGCCGTAACATGCCGGGCCGGGCTGCGCCCCCGCGGAGATCGGCCCGACGCGCAGCGAGCCCGCGTCGTCAATCCACGCAATCGTTCCGCCGCCGGCGCTGACCTCGGCCAGGTCCACGAACGGAAAGCGCACCGGATAGCCGCTGCCTTTGACCGCGCGCCCGCTGTGCGTTCTGCCGGCCGCCTCGAACTCGCCCGCGACCTGCGGGATGCCGTCGAGTATCGCGCCTGCCTTCGCGGTGGTTCCGCCCATGTCGAACGAGAGCACGCGCCGTGCGCCGGTCGCGCGGCCGAGCGCGGCGGCCGCGATCGCCCCGCTCGCCGGGCCGCTTTCGACGAGCGCCGCGGGCCGCGCGAGCGCGTGCGTCGCGGCGGCCATGCCGCCATCGCTGCGCATCACGTAGAGCGGCGAGGCGACGCCTCTCGCGCGCAGCTCCTCGATCAGCCGTTCGAGATATCCTTCGACGATCGGCGCGAGCGCGGCGTTGACGACCGTCGTCGAGCAGCGCTCGTACTCGCGATACTGCGGATCTATCTCCGAGGAGCGCGCGACTCGCGCGCGCGGAAGCGCCGTTGCGATCGCCTCGGCGAGCGCGCGCTCGTGCGCGTCGTTGACGTACGAGTGGAGCAGGCAGATCGCGACCGCGGCTATGCCGCGCGCGGCCAGTTCGCCGCAGGCGCGCGCGATCTCACCTCGTTCGAGCGCCACGAGCACTTTTCCGCGATGGTCGACGCGCTCCGCGACGACGATACGGTCTTCGCGGGCGACGAGCGGGCGCGGCCGCTCGACGAAGAGATTGTAGACCTCGCTGCGGTTCTGACGCCCGATCTCGATGACGTCGCGAAACCCCCGCGTCGTCACGAGCGCGACGCGCGGCAGCTCGAGCCCTAATTGCCCGAGCAGCGCGTTCGTCGCGATCGTCGTCGAGTGCGCGAGGAACTCGACGGCCGGCGCGTCGCCGTAACCGTCGAGGAGCGCGGCGAGCGCGTCGACGACCGCGCGATGCGGCTCCGCGGGCGTGCTCGCGACTTTCCGGGTGAGCCGCTCTCCGCTCCAGGATTCGACGGCGACGAGATCGGTGAACGTGCCGCCGACGTCGATTCCGACGCGCAGGACGCGCCGCTGGCTCATGGGCGCGTCCTCGTCGGCGTTAGAGGGTCAGCGAGTAGTGATCGTTGGCCGTGTTGCACTCCTGTTGGCCCGATGGAATCGGCGGGCGCATGTCGAGCTTGAAGTCGAGCTGCGACGTGCCCGTGCCGGCATCGGTGGAGCGCGGCCAGACGTAGGTGAAGTCGGCGGATTGACCGGGCGCGAGCGGCTGGATGCCGCGCGCGTCGAGCTTTCTGCCGTACTGCGAGATGTCGACGAACTGCAGGATGTTGCCGAGCTGCGCGGTCGTTCCGAGATTGGCAACGGTTCCCTCGATCGTGTAGTGGTTGACGTTGCCGCTCGTGCTGACGCTCTTGACCTTGACCGTCGTGATGGCGAGGTCGACGCCTTCGCACGTGTGGGCCGATGCGGCCGCGGCGCAAAGCTGCGAGAGAACGACGAAAGCGAGGAAGATCGGGCGAGACATGTGGGTACCTCCTGAGGGCGGGTCGCCCCGGGGAAGATCGCCGCTGGGGCGAATGCAAGCGACCCATGCCCCGATGGACTGCACTTTTGGCGGCCGCGGCGTGGCTCCTCGCGCTCCCGGCCGCGGCCTCGGATTCTAGCCCGGCCCAGGCGATCGCGCGCGGCGCGATGAGCCGCTATCACCTCAAAGCATTGATCGTCCGGGTCACGTCGGGCGGGCGCGACGTCTACACGGCGGCGCTCGGCGAATCCATGAGCGGCGTACCGGCGACGCCGGAGATGCACTTCAGAAACGGCGCGATGGCGTTCACGTACATGGCGACCGCCCTGCTCGAGCTCGTCGACGAGAAGAAGGTCCGGCTCGACGAGAAGCTCTCGCGGTTCTTTCCGAGCCTCCCGTACGCGAACCGCATCTCGCTGCGCAATCTCGCCGACATGACGTCGGGCTACGCCGATTACGTCTATCAGCCGGAGGTGCTGGAGGCCGTCGGTTTGACACCGTTGCGCCACTGGGACTCCGACGAGCTGATCTCGATCGGCGTGCGCAAGCCGATGATGTTCGCGCCGGGCGCCAACTGGGGCTACTCGCATACGAACTACGTCATCTTGGGCCGCGTCTTGGAGAAGATCGCGGCGATGCCGCTCGCGGCGGTCTTGCAAAAGTATGTGATCGGACCGATGCACCTCACGCAGACGCGAAGCTTCGACACGCCGGAGATCACCGAACCCGTCTTGCATGCCTACAGCTCCGAGCGGCGCGCCGATCTGAAGATCGAGGCGGGGATTCCGTTCTACGAAGAGTCGACGTTCTGGGATCCGTCGTGGACGACGGCGACCGGAGCCGTCGAGGTGACCGACGTCTTCGACATGGCGCGATCCATGGAGCTCGTCGGCGCCGGCGCGTTGCTCTCGAAGGCATCGGCGGAGGCCCAGCTCGGGCCGAATCTCGTCGGCTTCGGCCACGCGGAAGCGAAATGCTCGGCCTGCCGCCGCAACACCGCCGAATTCAACTACGGCCTCGGCGTCGTCAACCTTGGGCCTTGGATCGCGCAGATCAAAAGCTTCGCCGGCAGCGGCGCGACGGTTGGCTATCTTCCCTCGCACCGGCTGACGATCGCGGTCGTCACGACGTATCTGCCGAGCGCGTTCGACGCGAAGGGGAATTATGTGAACGCGAGTCAGAACGTCTTCGCCGCGCTCGCCCAGGCGTACGCTCCGGGGACGCTGCCGAAGCAGCCGTGAGAGCGGATCCGGTGCGGCGGTTTTTCTCTACGGCGACGATCTCGACGGCCGCTACGCGGTGGCGCAGTTCGAACGGCTGCGCGCGCAATAAGGCGAAGAAGGGCGCGGCCTTCGACCAGCAGGCCTTCCACGACGATCTGCTCTCGCTCGGAACGGTTCCGGTGAGCGTCGTCGCCGGCGAGATGCTCGAGGAGTGACCGCGATGACGCCGTACGAGCGGTTCCGCGCGCTGCACGAAGGTCCGAACGCCTTCGTGATGCCCAACGCGTGGGACGGGGCGTCGGCGGCGCTGCTCGCGCGAGCCGGCTTCGAAGCCATCGGCAGCACCTCGCTCGGGCTCGCGCTCTCGCTCGGCCGCCGCGACGGCTGCCACGCGGTCTCGCGCGCCGAGGCGATCGAACACGCCGCATTTCTCGCGCGCACGAGCGGTCTGCCCGTCAACGGCGACCTGGAGGACGGGTTCGGCGCGGAGCCCGGCGCGGTCGTCGCGACGGTGCGCGCCGCGATCGAGGCCGGCTTGGCCGGGCTCGGCATCGAGGATACGACGGCCGATCCCGCCCGGCCGATTCACTCGTTCGACGACGCCGTCGCGCGCGTTCGCGCCGCCGCCGATGCGGCGCGCGGCCGCATCCTCGTGACCGGACGCACCGACAACTTCCTCAACGGCAGACCCGATCTCGACGACACGATACGGCGGCTCGCTGCGTTCGCCGAAGCCGGCGCCGACGTGCTCTATGCGCCGGCGCTCCCCGATCTCGACGCGATCGTCGCCGTCGTGCGCGCGGTCGCGCCGAAACCGGTCAACGTGCTCATCGGTCCGGAGGACGGCGCCGTGCCGCTCGCGCGTCTATCGGAGATCGGCGTGCGCCGCGTCAGCCTCGGCGGCTCGCTCTATCGCGTCGCGATGACGGCGCTCGCGCGGACGGCGGTAGAACTCCGCAACGGAGACCTCGCCTCGGCGATGGGAGCGATTCCGGGAAGAGAGATCGCCGCGCTTCTGCCGGAGTTCTAGATTCCCTCAAGCTCGTTCGCGACCCAAACGTTGCCGCGATCGCGGTACGCCGGCGACTCGCCCCAAGCGAAGTGCAGTCTGCCGGCGACATCGATCGCCATGCGAAAGTAGTCGCCATACGGAAAATCGAATCCGGCACGCGACTGATACGGATAGCCGCCGTCGTTCGAGATGACGCTCTCGCGCGACCACGTGCCGCCGCCGTTTCTGCTCTCGCGATAGTAGAGGTTCCAAACCCCCGTGCGACGGTCTTCCCATGCGATGCGCACGTCGCCGGCCGCGCTTCCGGCAAGGACGGTCGGAAAGGAATGCTCGGTGCCGGTAGGCGCGAGCGAGACGTCCTGGCGCGGCGAGAAGCTCGCGCCGTGATCGCTCGATTCGGCGAAGTAGATCCGCTGCGGCACGCGATCGGAGACGGCCGGCGTCGCGTTCCATATCACGTAGACGCGGTCGTCGGAGCCGACGGCGAGCGAGATCTGCGATCCGAGGAAGACTCCGGCACCGCAGCGCCGACAGGGATAGCCGGCGCCGCCGTACGCGACGTGCGTCTCGGTCCACGTAACGCCGCCGTCGCTCGATCGTTCGATCCATACCTCCTCGGCCGGATGTTGCGGCGTGCTCTTCGTGCGGCTGCGGTTCCAGGCGAGGAAGATGCGGCCGCTCGAATCTATCCCCGCGCCGGAACAGAGAAACTGGCGCGGAGAAGAGCGAAACGACGAAATCGTGTGCTGCGTCCACGTGGCGCCGTCGTCGGTCGAGATCGCGGCGAAGAGCGTGCGGTAGTTGTCGAAGCAGACCGCGATCGTCTTGCCGCGCGCGGCCATCGCATCCTTATCGAGCGCGTGCAGCTTTCCGGAGACGGCGATCGGGGCCGACCAGTTCACGCCGAGGTCGCTCGAGCGGACGATGCGAATCTGGCTGGCAGGATCGTCTTGCATGTACGTGAGCAGCAGCGTTCGTCCGTCGTTAGGATCGATTGCCATCCAGGGGTCGAACTGACCCGTATGCGTCGGCGTCGGATCGGCCGTCACGGGCTGCGTCCACGTCGCGCCGCCGTCGTCGGAGCGCTGCACCTGGAGATGCTTGCCGCTGAGATGCGTGATCGTTGCGTAGAGACGTCCCGAGCCGTCGGCGACGAGGTACGGCTCCCAATCGTCCCCGTGGGGCCAGCCGATCCGCACGTTATGCGAGAAACGCTCCTTCAGCGGGCGCGCCTCCTTCGCCGGGATGGCCGGACTGAGGATCGGCGGGGCCGAGACGTTACAGCCGGCAAGCAGAAGGGCGATTGCCGCAAACGCGCGTCGTCGCATCGTGGCTAACGTTATGGATCGCCTGCGCAAATTCTTCGCCAACCTCGGCCCCGGCCTGATCACCGGGGCCGCTGACGACGATCCGTCGGGGATCTCCACATACTCGGTCGCCGGAGCGACGGCCGGCTACTCGATGCTCTGGCTCACGCTCGTCTCGACGCCGATGATGGCGGTCATTCAGGGAATGTGCGCGCGCATCGCGATGGTGAACGGCGAGGGACTCGCCGCGGTCATGCGCAAACGCCTCCCGCGCTGGCTCGCCTATTCGCTGGCGCTGATCGTCGTCGTCGCCAATACGTTCAATCTCGGCGCGGATATCGGCGGCATGGCCGCCGCCGCGAATCTCGTCGTGCCGGTGCCGCCCGACGCGCTCGTCTTTCTCTTCGGCATCGGGATGATAGTGGCGCAGACCTGGCTCCCGTACGAGACGCTCTCGAAGATCTTCAAGTGGTTGACGCTCGCGCTCTTTGCCTACGTCGTAACGGCGTTCGTCGTCCATCCGCCGTGGAAGGAGGTGCTCGTCTCGTTTGCGGTGCCGCACCTGCGCTTCGAGGCGGCCTGGCTCTCGACGATGGTCGGCGTGCTCGGCACGACGATCACGCCCTATCTGTTCTACTGGCAGGCGTCGCTGATGGTCGAAGAGGACAAAGAGCACGGCAAGCGCACGGTCGCCTCGCGCCGCGGAACCGACGCCGTGGCGATCGCCGACATGCACTCCGACGTGAACGTCGGCATGATCTACTCGAATATCGTCGCGTTCTTCATCATCGTCACGACCGCCGCGACGCTCGGCGCGCACGGTCACCCGATCGCGACCGCGCAAGAGGCCGCGCGCGCGCTGCGTCCCTTGGCGGGCCAGTTTGCGGAGTTGCTCTTCGCGCTCGGTATGGTCGGCACGGGCATTCTCGCCGTACCCGTGCTCGCGACGTCGTCGGCCTACGTCGTAGCGGAGACGCTGAAGTTTCGCGAAGGGTTGAGCGAGCCGGTTCGCCGAGCGACGCGCTTTTACGGCATCATCGCGGTCGGCATCCTGATCGGGATCACGATGAACCTTCTGCGCGTCGACGCGATCAAGGCGCTCTTCTGGTCGGCCGTCCTCAACGGCATCGCCGCGGTTCCGCTGATCGCCGTCGTCGTTTGGCTCGCATCGAGCCGCGAGGTGATGGGAAAGTGGACGAGTTCGCCCTTGGCGCGCGCGTGGGGCTGGGTGACGGTCGCGCTGATGGGCGGCGCGACGATCGGAATGTTCTACTTCATCGCGCGCCCGTCGTAGGCGCTACTACGAGATCTCCTGGAGCTGGTTGACGGCCGTTCAGCGTGACGTTCCGGCGGCGGAGCAGAGGGAGGGTGCCGCCGCGGCGAGGCGCGTGGGGTTCATCTTCCACCAGCGTATCGAGCGGTCGTAAAGAAAGTCTGAAGGAGCGGGCGTCGGCATCGTCAGAGTCTGCCCGTGGTGGATTCGCTCTTCGATGGTCCCGGCTCGCTGCGCGAGCCGTCGGAACGCCTGGCTTTCTGGCTGACCGCGTTCTTCTCGTTTCCGGCGGCGCTCGCGATCGGATACGTGCTGCACGAGTCCATCGGCGCCTCGCAGGTCGCGCTCTTCATCGTGGTCGCCATGGTTTACGTGACGCTCGCGCGCGGCCGTCTGCTCGGCTCGAGCGTCCGCGTGCACCAGCGGCAGTATCCGCGCGTCTTCGTCATCGTCCGCCGCGCCTGCGCGGCGCTCGAGATTCCGATGCCGCTGATCTTCGTCCGCGAGGATAACTACGTGCCGGTCGTCGCGCTCGGCTTCGGCGTGCCGTACGCGCTGGTGCTCTCGAGTCACTGGATCGAGCTCTTCGCCGACGACGAGCTCGCCTTCATGATCGGGCGGGAGCTCGGGCACATCGCCGCCGGCCACACGCGGTTCCACTCGCTGCTCAGCGTGAACGGGAACGAGAACCCGATAATCTCGCTGATCTTCGGCGGCTGGCTGCGGCGCTGCGCGCTCACCTGCGATAAGGTCGGTCTGCTCTGCTGCGGCTCGATCGATGCCGCGATTCGCGCGATGGGCGTCGCCGCTTTCCACGAGTTCGGCCGGAGAGTGGATTACGAGGCGTTCGCCGAGCAGCATGCCGAGGTGCAGTCCGACTCCGTCCTGCGCTGGGGAGAGTGGCTGAGCGCCGAGCCGTACGCGACGCGGCGCATAGATTCGCTGCGCACGTTCATCGTCTCGCAGTCGTACGCGAATGCGGAGGCGTGGTTCTTGCGCGAACGCGACGAGGAGCCCCCGGCAATTCCCGCGCCCGGCGAAGCGCACGTCGCGACGCGCGACTGCGCCGGCTGGTGGCGGCGCTTCGCGGCCGTCGGAATAGACGCGATCGTCGTCAGCGCCATCATCACGTCGTTCGGCGGCAGCGTCGTCGGATCGCACGTGGAGCGGAAAGCCGCGATCCCGTCGTCGGGTCGCGCGGCCGCGAAGGCCGCCGTCGCGGAGGAGCCCGACGCCGAGGGAACGATCGGCCCGCTCGCCGTCTCCGATCGCGGCGTCTCGTTGCGGGTAGGAAACGATAGCCTCCCGCTCTCCGTCGAGGGATTGGCGGAGCTGGTGAACGGCTTCGTCAACCGTCTCGGCTTCTTTTTCTGGTTCCCGCTCTATCTCGCGCTCCTCGTCATCGTTGCGGGGCAGACGTTTGGAATGATGATCGCCGGCTTGCGGGTCGTCACCACCGACTTCCGCAAGCCGAGCATCGCGCGCGTCTTCGTGCGCTACGCGATCGTCTTCACGATCTGGTGGGTGATCGTGCCGCTCAGTTTCGTCTGGCGGCGCATTCTGCTCCACGACCGATGGACGAAGACGCGCGTCGTTAAGGTGGAACGCGTCGTCGCCCGCATCACAGGAACTATGGCCCCGTAACTTTTACGGCTCCGATTTTACGGTTAGGCGAACGGCGGCGGTGCCGGAGATCACGTGCGCGACCGAGGCGTTCTGGCTGACGCTGTCGATCTGCAGCTTTCCGACGTTCTCGTCGACGTGGAGCACTTGGTGCGTCGTGGGATCCACCAGCGATTTCTGCTTGATGATGTCGAAGATCTGCCCCGTCGCGACGCCGGCGTTCTGGCCGATGTCGATGATGACGTTGTGTCCGTCTATGGCGGCGATGTGGCCGCTGAGCACCGGAGCGGCCGGACCCGCGTTGAAGCGGCTCGGATCGATCGCGCTCGCGATCTTCCCCGCCTCGTCGTCGATCAGGTGTCCCATGTCGCTGTTGACGAACGTCTCGTTGCTGTACGAGCCGCCGGCGTAGCCGGAGAATCCGCTCGCATTCCACGACGTTCCCGTGCGCGTCGCCTCGTCGGAGAAGCTCTGCACGATCTGACCGGTTCTCGCGTCGATGACGCGCACCGCGACCTTGATCGTCACGCGGTGCGTGTTGACTCCGCCCGCCGCCGCACCGACGATGCCCGGTATATAGCTGCCGGCGCTGGCGCCGCTCTGCCCGGTCTGATCGAACTGGAGGATGTTGCCGGTGACGAGATAGCGCGCGCCGACCATCTTGCCTGCGGTGACCGCCGTCTGCGGATCGACCTCGCCGCTTGCGCCGAGTTGATGCTCGCCGAGCGTCGAACTCAGGTGCGTGCGGTCGAGAACGTTGAACTTGCCGCTGTTGACCATCTGGTCGGTGACGAGGTCGGAGAGCGCCACGCCCGGCTGGAACGAGCCGTACCAGTCCGAGGTGAGGCCCTTGGTCGAGAAGTCGAGCACTGCGATCGAGGGCCGAGCCTGCGCGGCCGCGACGAGCGGCGAGAGCGCGAGCGCGGCTACGATGGAGAGGCTAGCGAAGAGTCGGTACACGATATGCTCCTTGGCAGAAGAGGGAACCCATGTGCGGTAGATTCACGCTAACCAAGCCCGAGGCCCTCGCGGTCGCGTTTCCACGCTTTCGCTTTCCCGAGTTCAGCGAGACGAGGCTCCCGCGCTACAACGTCGCCCCGGCCCAAGGCGTGCTCGGCGTCCGCAACGACGGCCGCGACCTCGTCGAGGAGCTGCGCTGGGGGATCCGCGGCCGAATCAACGTCCGCGCCGAGTCGATCCTCGCGCGCCGCGGCCCGGTTCGCCGCCGCTGCATCGAGTTTGCCGACGGTTTCTACGAGTGGTCCCAGCGGCGGCCGTTCTATTTCACGCTGAAGACGGGCGAGCCGTTTGCCTTCGCGGGCCTGTGGGAGCCGGAGAACGGATCGGCGGAGTGCGACGTCGCGACCTGCGAGCCCAACGCGCTCGTTGCGCGCGTCCACGACCGGATGCCGGCGATCCTCACGAGAGAGGCCGTCGATCTCTGGCTCGATCCCGATCCGCTGCCGCCCGCCGTCGCGGCCTCGTTACTGCGGCCGCTCGACGCCGCGCTGATGTCGGTGCGCGAGGTCTCGACGCGCGTGAATAACGCGAACTACGACGCGGCCGACGTGCTCGACGAGCCGGCCGAGCCGCGGCTCTTCTGAAACGCGAGCACGATGCCGGTCGCGATCAGCCAGAGCGCGGCCGGAATCGCGCCGAGATATCCCGGTCCGGGCTGGCCCGGCGCCATCGTCGATTCGGTGAAGAAGATCGAGAACGTCGCCATCGCCGCGCCGATCGCCGCGAGATAGCCGAAGATCGCGAGCCACTTCGGAGCGCGGTCGTGCCGGTTCATGCTGTGCGCGGCGGCGAAGAGGAAGATCGAGACGGGCGCGTAGCCGAGCCCGCCCTGCGTGAAGAAGAACGCGTCGTAGATGCCGGCGAGCTCGTGCGACTTAAAGACGTCCGGCGTCGCGTAGAGCGCGGCCGTTAGAACCGACGCGGCGAAGAGCGACGTCGCGACCATGACGATGCCGGCGCCGAGAGCGAAGGTCGGCAGCCCCTCCTCGCGTCCGGGCGCGTGAATGAGATAACTGCGCAGCCCGACGATGAACCAGAGGAAGAAGGCTGCGGCCGGGAAGGTGAGCCACGCGCCGCAGAGCAGCCCGAAACGATGCGTGTCGATCGCCAGCGCGACTTCGTTCGGCTTGAATCCGAGCGTCGGCATTCCGTTGGTCATGAACGTCGCGATCACCAAGACGGCGACGTAGGCGATGGCCGACCAGCCTGCGGAGCGCTCCGCCTGTACGTTCTCCATGTGCGTTAAGCTGGTACCATCGCCTTATTGAATCCTTCCCGGGCGGCGGCTAGAGGCCGTAGTACTTCAACGCGGGCCACATCGCCGCGAGCGGGACGCGCGGGCGCGTGCAGAGATAGATCGGCAGCGGCCCCTCGAGCATCCAGCGGTAGTCGTTGCGGTAGACCGCGATCTGCTTCACGCTGCCGAACCACTTGAGCAGCAGCCAATAATCCGTCGCGCCGACGGCGAGCACCGAGCGCCCGCTGTAGCCGCGCGTCCCCCAGAGATAGTACGAGTTGTTTGGGCTGATCGCCGCCGGCAGACCGTAGCGCGGGCCGTAGTAATCGAGCGCGCCGGCATAGGCGTAGCGGTCGGCAAAGAGCGCCGTGACGCTCCGCTGCGCGGGCGGCAGCGACCAGTAGGCGCCGGCGACGGTCTGCGTCATCGTCTTCCAGCCGAGTTGATCGGCGAACATCGGGTTGATGAGATGGCTCTTGCCGTCCGGCGGAGCGGGACGGCTCAGCCCGATGAAACGCTCGTACGCCATGTACTGCGGCAACGGCAGAATCGGCAGCGAGAGCGGAAACATCGGGATGCCGGCGATGAAGATCGCCGCGAGCGTCGCGAGCTGCGAGCGACGCCGCGTCGCCAATGCGTTCTCCATCGCGACCGCGCCCGCGGCAAAGAGCATCGGATAGAGTCCCTGGATGTAGTAGCCGCGCCCGATCGTGAGGATCAGCAGCCCGAGCAGCAGGAGATAGGCGATCGCGAGAAACCGGTACGCGGGCTCGCGATAGAGCCAGACGAGCCCCCACACCCAGACCGGCGCGTAGAGCGGATTCTGATACGCGAACTGCAGCCCGAACATGTAGAGCGCGTTGATCCAGCGATTCGGCGACTCGTCGGCCATGCCGTTAGCGAGCGCGTGCCGGTTCAGCTGATCGTTATGCAGCACCTCGAGCATCGGAAAGCCGTGCGATATCTGCCAGACGGCGTTGGGCAGGACGAGCAGCGCGGTAAGCGCGACGCCCGCGGCGAGCCATGGCGAACGCAGCAGCCGGGCGTGCCCGGCGACGAGCAACCCGGCGATCAACGCGAGCGCGAGCGCGGCGATCGAGTACTTCGCGTACATCGCGAGCGTCACGACGAGCGCGATTGGAATGTAGAGCCGGGCATCTCGCGTCTTCACGAGGCGGATCGTCAGGTAGAGCAGCGCCGTCCACGACGCCGGCGAGAGAAACTCGGTCGAGAGGCCGTACGCGATCCCGATCAGGCCGGGTGCGAGGACGATCGTCAGCGCGGTGACGCTCTGCGCGAAGCCGCGCCCGCCGAGCTCGCGCGCGATCGCGCATCCGAAGAGCACCGTGACGCCCGCGAGGACTCCGGGGAAGAAACGCAGCCCCCACACCGGATATCCGAACGGCGCGGTGAGCCACGTGACGAACGGCGCGAGCGGCGGCTGATCCACGTACCCCCACGCCAAGTGCTTCGCACAATCGATGAAGTAGAGTTCGTCTCGATAGTATCCGAAGCGGTGGCAGAAGGCGAGGTGGAGAGCGACGGTCGCAAGCGCGAGAACGTACGCGCTTGGAGAGAGCCTCATGCAGAGCTAGGCTGCGAACCTGCGAGCAAAAGCTGGCTGATGCAGAGGCCGACGAGTCCGGCCTCGGCGATCGAGCCGAAGACGAAGCTCGCATCCCACCAGGTGCCGCCGGCCATCGGCACGGCGAACGCAAAGTAGGCTCCGAAGTAGGCAGCCGGGACGACGAAGCCCAGCAGACGGAACGCATTGGGATTCCGCGCCGAGGGCCGCAGTTTCGCGACGATCAGATCTCCGATTGCTCCGGCCGCGACCGATGCGAGCACGACGAGCGCGAGCTCCGTGAGATCGCGCGATAGCTCGCCGCCGATCCAGAGCTTCTCGACGACGCAGATGACGACGAGCGCGCCGACGTGCAGGTGCTTGCGCAGCGCAAGGTAGAGCACGGCCGCGGCAAGCAGCAGACTCTGCCAGATCACGATCGCGATCTCGAGCGCCTGGCGATAGAAAAGGAAGACGGAGAGCACGAACTGGTCTCGCTGGTATATCGCCTGCGAGAGCGGATGGTCGCGCAGCAGCGCTTCCGGATAGAACCCGTACTGCGTGACGAACTGGACGATCTCGAACGCGAGACCGAACGAGACGAGCATCGGCACTTGGTCTACGAGTCTCGGAGCGTCGGGGCGGCGAAGCGCGCTGCGCACGGGTCCGGTGATGAGGAAGAAGAGCCCGGTGAGCAAGAACAGGTGCGGCGGGCTCAGGAGCAGATCGAGCTGATGCTCGAAACCGAAGAACGCGTGCCAGACGAAATCGCACGCGCCGCCGATCAAAAGACCGGCAACGCCGAGAACGCTCAGCGCGTACCCGTCCGGCACGGCTTGCCAAAACGAGCCGGCGTGACGGTAGTTTCGCGCGATCGCGACGCCCAAAACGGCCGCGGCGAAGAGGCCGCCGCTGTACATCGTGACGTGCCACGGATTGAAGAACGACTCGACCGCTAGAAAGAGGTGCTGGTGGGCGTCGATGAAGAGGCCGGTCATGATCCACAGGCCGGCTAGGGTTACCAGCCAGTCGAGTGCGCTCGGCCTGCCCAGGCGCTCGAAATTGAGATCCAGCTCGGGTAGGACAGGCTCGACGTGCCCGCGGGAGGAAAGCAAATCCATCAGCTTCATGCGTGGGCCGTCACCGTCGTTGGACTCGGCTAAGAACCCGGTCTATAACGTCCTCTTGCAGATCTTGGCAGGGGTTCTGGTGGGCGTTTCGGTTGCCGCATGTTCGCCCAAGCCCCTCGCCGTTCCCGCGAACCTGATCGTCTCGCAGCGCCCGCCGAGCGTGCTGCCGACGCCTCCCGTCGCGGGGCCGAACGCCCGGCCCCGCATCGTTCGGATGTGGGTATCTACGCTGACGATCGAGCCGGGATCGTGGTTCGACGGGACGATCGTCGTCAGCACGAACGTGGCGTCGGTCGAGGTGCGAACGGCCGCGTTCTCGATTAACAGCACGCACGTGGCGCCGGGCATCTACACGTTCCACACGCACGTGCTCGAGCTGCCGCCCCTCTCGCGGAAGCACTCCTACGAACTCTACATCATCGCGCGGAACACGCCGGGCGTCCAAGAGATCGAAGAGGCGCCGCTGCGCGTCGAATGACTCGCGAGCGACCGCTACCGTAGGATCTCGACGAGCAGCCGCGGCGGCCCTCGGAACGAGGATACGGGGATAGCATCGCTTCAAATTGCGTACCGGAGGTTGTTGCTATGCCGAAGTTTTTGGTTCAAGCCTCGTACACCGCCGAGGGCGCGCGAGGCATACTCGAGAGCGGCGGCTCCGGACGGCGCAAGGCCGTCGAGGAGCTCCTCGCGTCGGTCGGCGGTAGGCTCGAATCGTTTTACTTCACGTTCGGCGGGGACGATGCGATCCTGATCGTCGAATTGCCCGACATGGCGACCGCTTCGGCGATCGCGTTGGCCGTGAACTCCTCGGGAACGGTCAAGAGCCGGACGACCGTGCTCATCCCGGTGGAAGAGGTCGATACGGCAGCCAAGCGTGAGGTGCACTTCCGGCCTCCGGGCGCGTAAGGGAATAAAAAAAGGCGGTCGAGATGCCGTGGTGCTCGATCAGTTTCCCCCAGACACTGCCACCTCGCCACGCGCGGCATCTCAGACCGCTTTTCCGATGCTAGCGGCGCCTCATGAAGAAAGCCTGAAGGAAGCCCTGCCCGCGAGCCGCCGGTTTGCAGTAAGTGAGCCCCTACCGGAGAAATCCACAGTCCCCGAGTTGGGCTTACTTCCGGAGTGCAAAGGAAATTATGAAGATACATTCACAACGGGCCGGGGCCGCGGCGATCGCCGCGGTGCTGACCCTCTTGGCGTCCGCGTTCGCAGCGGTGCCGGCTCGCGCGACGGGCACGATCACGATCGTGCAGAGCGACGGCGAGAGTAACAGCTACCCCGAGGCCGTAATCAAAATCATTCACAGCGCACTGTACGTCACGTCGGCCGACGGCAAAGGCACGCTCGTCATCAACAAGGCGGCGTGCTCGTATCAGGGCGATCTCATGGTCTGCTTCCTGACGAACGCGACGCTCGTTCAAGCGGGAAAGACGAGCCCGCTCGACTTTGCGCGCGGTACCGTCTACCTCAACCTGACCGACGATCCGCAGCCGATGGCGATGACGACCAAGAAAGTCGACCCGCACAGCATGCTGCTCTCGTTTACGACGAAGCGCGGAACCTACGTGAGCGCGAGCGGGCGCATCGACAAGGTGGTGAAGTAACATGAAACAGCTCTGTTTGTTGATGGCCATTCTCTTTGCGCTCTCGCCGGCGCTCGCTTCGGCCCAGCGCGGCGGCGGCGGCCGGGGCGGCGGCGGAATGCGCGGCGGCGGCGGAGGGCGTCCCTCGGGCGGCATGTCGCGTCCTTCGGGCGGCGGTGCGCGTCCGTCGAGCGGCGCGCGTCCATCCGGCGGCGCCCGTCCATCCGGCGGCGCGTCGCGACCCTCGAGTGGCGGCGGATTTAATCTCGGCCACGACACCGGACGCGCACCGACGACGCGACCCGCCGGCGGCGCTTCGCGCCCGTCGGGCGGTAACGCCGGCGGCAATCGCGGCAACGGTAATCTCAGCAACGGCAACCGCGGCAACGGCAACGCCGGCAACGGCAATCGCGGAAACGGTAACCGCGGCAACGGCAACGCCGGCAACGGCAATCGCGGTAACGGCAACATCGCAAACGGCAACCGCGGCAACGGTAACGCGAGCGGCAACCGCGGCAACGGAAACAACATCAACAGCGGTAACCGCAACACGAATATCAACAACAACGTCAACCGCAACACCACAGTGATCAACAACCCGGTCTACGGCGGCGGCGGCGCGTGGGGCTGGAACCACGGCGCGGCCTGGTATCCGGCCGGCGGCTATTGGGGCGGAGGCTTCTGGGGCGCGATGGCGATCGGCGTAACGTCGGCCGCCGTCTACGGCGCGGTCGTCGGGGCGAACAACGTCACCTACAACTCCTACCAAGTGCAATCGGGAACCCCGGGCTACACGTTCCTGCAGAACTACCAACTGGTCCAGGTGCAGTGCGGCCCGCCGAATCTCGTCGTCGTCTACGGTCCGGAGAACAGCGTGATCTGCGCGAACCCGAATAATCTCGTCGGGGCAGGCAACTACAACCTCGACACGCAGACGCTCTCGCTGACTCCGATGTAATGATCCGCGGCGTAAGCGGCGTCGCACTCGCCGCGTCGTTTGCGCTCGGGTCCTGTTCGAGCAGCTCCACGAGCGGCGCTGCGCTCTCGCCGGTCTTGCCGGCGACGCGCGGCGCCGCTTCTTCTTCGGGCAGCGTCGGCGATGCGTACTCGTTCCTCAAGATGATGATGGACAAGTACGCGACCGGCTCCACGCTCCGGCTCGTGCAGAGCTTCGATGGAGGGCCGCTGCGCGGGTTCAAGGATGCGGTGACCTACGACGACGCGCTCTTGGTGGATGCGCTCCTCGCCGAAGGCGCGACCGACGACGTGTCGCGCGCCGAGGTCGTCGGGAGCGCGTTCCTCTACGTGCAGGCGCACGACAAGGCCGGCGACGGCCGCCTGCGCGCCGCGTACGCTCCGGTGCCGCTGCTCGATCCGAAGGACGTCAAGGTAGACGACAACACGAGCGATACCGGCAACATGGCGTGGGTCGGCCAGGCGCTCGCGCAGATCTACGAGAGAACCTCGAACCCCGCCTATCTCAACGGCGCGATCGCCATCGCCCAGTGGCTGCAGAAGAACACGTACGACACGCGCGGCGCCGGCGGCTACACCGGCGGCGATAACGCACGCGGCGGAAAGATCACGTGGAAGTCGACGGAGCACAACATCGACATCTACGCGTTCTTCACGATGCTCGCGCGCGAGTCGGGGGAGAGCCAATGGACGGTCGACGCGGCCTGGGCGGAACGATTCGTCGCCTCGATGTGGGCGCCGAACCAGCACCGGTTTCTCGTCGGCACCGGCAACGACGGCGTGACGCCGAACCGGTCGTTCAAACCCGAGGACGTGAACTCGTGGAGCTACCTCGCCTTCGCGAATCCGCAGTGGGCCGCCGCGCCGAGCTGGGACGTCAAGAATCTCGCGGTTACGAAAGGCGGCTTCAGCGGCGTGAGTTTCTGCAGCGGCGATCGTTCCGGCGTCTGGTTCGAGGGGACGGCGCATCTCGCCGACGCGCTGACGCTTCGCAACGCGCCGGGCGACTCCGCGCGAGCGCAGGCGTATCTCGACGACGTCCGCTACGCGCAGACGAACGGCCCGAACAACGACGGGCTCGGCATCATCGCCGCCTCGAAGAACGGCCTGCGCACCTGCGACGGCGACAAATACTACGCCTCGCTTCACGTCGGCGCGACGGCCTGGTACATCCTCGCCGCGGGCGGCGTCAACCCGTTCGTGCTGCTGGGAGCGCCGTGACGAGAAGAACGCGAGAGGCGGAGCGAGCGCACGACGCGGCCGAGAACGAGCGCGGCCTCCGCATGCTCGCCGACGCGATTCCGCAGATCGTCTGCACCGCCGATCGCGACGGTCGCATCGACTACTTCAACCGGCGATGGTACGAGTTCACCGGCCTGAGCAAAGCGCAGAGCCTCGAGCACCGGGGCTGGCTCGCGGCCGTGCACCCGGAGGATCGGCCGCCGCTCGAGGCGCGGCTGCGCGAGGTGAGATCTACCGGCGCAGCGCTCTCCGTCGAGACGCGCCTGCGCTCTCAGAACGGCGAGTACCGCTGGTTTCTGGCCAGAGCGCTCGCGCAGCGCGCGCACGACGGGCCGATCGTGCGCTTCTTCGCGACCGCGACCGATATTGACGATCAGAAGCGCATCGAAGAGCGCGAAGCATTCCTCTTGCACGTCAGCGACGCGCTCGGCTCGACGCTCGACGTGCGGACGATCTTGCAGAAGGTGACCGAGCTCTGCGTGCCGGCCTTCGCGGATTGGTGTCAGGTGCAGTCGCTCTCCGCGCACGGCGAGCTCGTCGTCGAAGCGGTGCGCCACAGCGATCCCGCCCTCAACGAACTGCTCGAGCAGCTCGTCGGCCGGAGCGTCGTCTCGATCAGCGGCGCCTCGCGCGGTTCGCAGCAGGTCGTGCGGCGCCGCGAGAGCCGCGTGCTCGATCACGACGGCGTCTTGCAAGCGGTCATGGAGAACGTTCCGGACCCCGCCGACCGGGCGATCTATGAAGCGGCGGGACTCGGCACGGCGATCATCGTGCCGCTCGTCGCGCACGGCCGCGCGCAGGGAACGTTGCACCTCGTCAACGTCTCCCCGTCGTCCCGTCGGCCGAAGATCGCCGTTGACGTCGCCGAAGAGCTGGCGCGCCGCGCGGCGCTCGCGATCGACAACTCGCGCCTCTACGAACGGGAGCACCGCGTCGCATCGGCGCTGCAGCGCGCGATGCTGCCGGTGCATCTGCCCTCGCACGACCGGTTGGACTTGAGTTACGCGTACCGCCCCGCCGAACGCGAGGCGCGCGTCGGCGGCGACTGGTACGACGCCTTTCTAATATCGAAGAATCGCGTCGGCATCTCGATCGGCGACGTCGGCGGTCACGGGCTCGAGGCTGCGGTCGCGATGAACGAGGCGCGCCAGGCGCTGCGGCTGAGCGCGCTCGAAGGTGCGCCGCCCGCGCAGACGCTGCGCCGTGCCAACGCGGCGCTCATGCTCGACCGCGAACGCCCGATGATCACCGCGGTCTTCGGCGTCATCGACGTTGCGCGTTCGGTCTTTCGTTACTCCTGCGCCGGCCATCCGCCGCCGGCGGTCTCGCCGCTCTCGGGTCCGGCACACTATCTGCAAGGCGGCGGCATTCCGCTCGGGGTCGACTTCTCTGCGAACTTTCCGACGCTCGAGGTCGAGCTCGAGCCGTACTCCACGCTGCTGCTCTACACCGACGGAATGATCGAGTTCGCCCGCAACATCGAGCGCGAGAGCGCGCGGCTGCTCGAAGCGCTGACCGATCGCGTGCAAGACATGGCACCGGACGGCGCCACCGTTCTCCTGCGGCACGTTCTCAACGGCCGGCAGTTCGACGACATCGCGGTGCTCGCCGCGACGATCCTTCCGGCACGCGCCGATCACGTCGAGATGCGGCTCCCGGCTGCGCCGACGTCGGCTGCGGTCGCGCGCCGGCTGGCGGCTCGCTACGCGCGCGTCGCCAAACTGAGCCCCGAGCGCACGTTCGATCTGACGATTGCGGTCGGCGAAGCAGCCGCGAATGCCGTCGAGCACGCCTATCGCGACGCTACGCCGGGCCATTTCGTGCTGCGGCTCGCCTCTCGCGAAGGCAGAATCTACGGAGAGGTGCAGGATCTCGGGACGTGGCGCGACGCGAGTTCGACCGG
This sequence comes from Candidatus Binatia bacterium, assembly GCA_035541935.1. Lineage (GTDB taxonomy): Bacteria > Vulcanimicrobiota > Vulcanimicrobiia > Vulcanimicrobiales > Vulcanimicrobiaceae > Cybelea. Next base: position 66,371 of record DATKMJ010000021.1, read on the forward strand.
CGAGCGCGGGCGCGGCCTCTCGATACTGCGGGCGGCAACGCAGCGCTTCGAGTTGAACCGCTCGCCAAACGGAACGACCGTCGGCTTCGCGGTGTAGGTGATGCGGGCAGCGAAGCGCGGAGAGTTTCTCGGCGGGCTCGCGGCATCGCTCACGCTGGCGAGCTGTGCTGCGCCGCCGCCGTCGCTCGTGCCGCCGCGCATCTCGCTCCGGCCGAATCGGACCGATCCGCGGGTCGTGATCGTCGGCGCGGGCGCCGCGGGCGTCACCTGCGCCTACCGTCTGCATCAGGCCGGCTTTGCGAGCAAGGTATTCGAGGCCAACTCGCGCTCCGGGGGACGAACGTGGACGCTGCGCGGCTTCTTCAAAGACGGCCAACTCACCGAGCACGGCGGTCAGTTGATCGCATCGACGCATCATTACGTTCGCGCCTTGGCCGCGGAGCTGGGATTGGCGCTCACGGATCTCAACGCGCTCTATCCGCGCGACGCGGTCGACACCTATTTCATCGGAGGCCAACGCTACACGCACCGCGAGGCGGTACACGACTACGATGCCTACGTCGCCGGTCCGCTCGAGCAGGCGGCAAAGGCTGCGGGATGGCCGACGTCGTTCCGCCGCCACACGCACGCGGGGATCGAGCTCGATCGCATGAGCGTGGACGACTGGCTCGACGAGAACGTGCCCGGCGGCGCCGGCTCGAGGATCGGCACGCTCTTGCGCCTCGCCTGCCTCAGCGAGTACGGCGCCGAGCCGCGCACGCAAAGCGCGCTGAATCTGATCTTTCTCTTCTCCGGCATGCGCGCGGGCAAACTCAACCTCTCCGGTACCGGGGAGGACGATAAATACACGATCTCCGGCGGCAACGACCAGCTCGTCGCGACGATGATCTCGAAGCTGCCGCCGCGGACGGTGACGCTCGATCACGCGCTCGAGGCGCTCGCGAGCAACTCCGATGGCTCCTACACCTGCACGTTCTCGACCGGCGGCGGATCGCGGAGCGAGCGCGCCGACGTCGTCGTGCTTGCGATTCCGTTTACCGTGCTGCGGCAAGTGGATTTGACGAAAGCCGGATTCTCACAGCGCAAGCTTCGGGCGATTGCGATGCTCGATCTCGGTTCGAACGCGAAGGTGCATCTGCAGTTCACGTCGTCGTATTGGTTCGAGCAGCACTACAGCGGCACGGCGTATGCCGACGAAGCCTTTCAAGACGCGTGGGATATTAGCATCGGCCAGCAGGGGCGCGCGGGCATGCTCGTCTGCTTTCCCGGCGGCGCGCAAGGGACGCGCTATTCCGGTCCGGTGCACGGACGCGCGCCGCACGCAATCGCGCACGAGTACCTGCGCTCGCTCGACCCTGCGCTGCCCGGAGCGCGCGCGGCCTTCAACGGCCTTGCATATCAAGACTTCTGGATCGACGATCCCTTCACGCGCGGCGCGTACTCGTTCTACGGCGTCGGACAGTACACGACGCTGGCCGGCGTGGAGCGCCTGCCCGAAGGCAACGTCCACTTCTGCGGCGAGCAGACGTCGCTCAACTGGCAGGGCTATATCAACGGGGCGGTGGAGAGCGGCGAGCGCGCCGCGAGCGAGGTCGCCCGCTCGGCGAACTCGCAGAGCAGGTTCGCAAGCGCCATCTGATCGGGCGTGTTGCAAGCGATGTCGAGCAGCCGTGGGCTGCAGACGAGCACGCTCGCCGCTTTCGCCCGGGAGATCGCGACGTTAAAGCGGTTGCGCTCGAAGAGGAACTCCACGTTGCGCGGCACGTCGTCGCCGCTCGAAGTCGCCATCGAGTAGAAGACGACCGAGGCCTGCTGCCCCTGGAACTTGTCCACCGTCCCGACCTCGACGCCGATCCCTCGATCGTGGAGCCTCCTCTTGATGAGGCGGCGCTGCGCGTTGTACGGCGCGACGACGATGATCTCGTCATCGGGAAGATTCGACCCGGCTCTCAAACGCTCGATCTGCGCGACGATCTCGTCGGCCTCTTCGGCGGAGCTCGCGGAGTTGCCGGCGTGTTCGACCGGGACGAAGTAGAGCCCCGCGAAATCTTCGCCGTACACCGCGACGCGATGCTCGAGCGTATCTTTATGCGCGCGGAGACGGCCCTCGTACATCGAATCGGAGATGAAGGCGCAGATCTCCGGCCGCATGCGGTAGGTGACGTCGAAGAAAATGCCGCGATGAGGCTGCACCGTCTGTTCGTCGCCGAGCAGGTGCTCCAGCACGGAATCGCCGACGTGGAGCGGCTGACTCCCCTGGCTAACCTGCGCCAGCTGTGACGGATCGCCGAGCAGCACGACGTTCTTCGCGCACGTCGAGACGGCGAGGGCATCCGCGAGCGAGACCTGCCCCGCTTCGTCGACGAACAGGTAGTCGAAGGATCGATCGAGCTCCTCGCGCGCGAAGAGAAATGCCGTTCCGCCCGCAAGCCGATACGCATCGTCGTAGAACGGCTCGTTCTTCGTCTCGACGGCGATGAAGCCGAAGGGCGAGACGTACGCGTCCGATCCGCCCTCTTTGTAGGCGCCGCCGAAGACCATCTCGCGATCGTGCGCGCATTCTTCGATCTTGCGCAACAGGTTCTGTATCGCCTTATGGCTCGTGCTCGTAACCGCGATCCGCTTCCCGCGAGCGAGCAGATCGCAGATAACCTGCGCGCCGATCGTGCTCTTCCCGCTTCCGGGCGGCCCTTGCACGAAGAGGTAGCTGCGATCGAGGCGCTCCGCCGCGGCGGTCACCGCCCCGGCGGTGACGGGAGCAGGCTGCAGCCGCGCTCCGCCGTGCGTCAGACGAGGGTCGGCGCTCGTCAAGAGATCGAACGAAGCCGGATATTCGTCACGCACTCGTCCCGCGAGAAACGAATCCGCAATGCGCGCGACGGCGTCTCGCTGCGCCGGATTCGGTAACGGACCCGGCGGAATCAGCTCCTCGATCGCGCGCGCCGCGTCGAGGCTTACCCTCGTCTTGAGCACGAGGAGGCCGCGGTCTTCGTCTATGCTGAGAATCGTGCCCGCGCTGCGGCCGGTGCGAGGATCGACGACGTTCTTTCCGGGCACAATCTTGTGGAGTTGCTCCGGGAACGCGTACGTGTATGCCGTGCTGCGATCCACCTTGTACGGCGGATACTCCTCGCGCAGCGTCAAGCCGCCCAGCGCCTCTCGGTCGAACTCCAGCAGATCGTCGACGTTCTCACAGCGGTCGAAGAACGCCCACCACGCGGGCTTTGCCTCGCGGCGGTGATAGGCGAGGAGGTTGCCGAGCAGGTAGCCGGCGCGCCGGTCCGGCGTCATCTCCGCATACTCTTGCTCCGTCGCCGGCGCGAGCACGCCGTCGAGCAGCGCGCGTTCGAGATCCGTCCGTTCTTGCTCGCCGTCATCCGGAGCTTCTCGCTTGCGCCCTTTCCCTTCGTACGGCGGAAACCCGATGCCGAACGTGGCGGCGGCCTCGTCGCGCCGCTCGAGGAGCCAGTCGCGCAGCCGCTGCGTCGACTCGCAATCGTCGCGATTGTACTCTTCGATGTCGGCGAGAACGCGCGGATCTCGATCGAGCAACCATCGCTCGAACATCACGATCGACTGATCGCCCTTCTTGACGCCCGTCTCTCGCACGATGCCGTAGAACCCCTCGACGTTCTTCAGGCCGTAATGCTCTTCCGAGATCACGAGCGTTTGGCGCACGACGGCAAAGAGATCGACGAAGACCTCGTCGCGCAGCAGATCGTCGATCGCCTCTTCGCGCGTCGCGTGCTGCTGCGCGAGCCGTCGGAGCGCCGACTTCTCGTAACTCGAATAGTGATAGACGTGCATCGCCGGGTACCGCGTGCGGCGCTCGACGATGAAGTCCACGAGGTCTTCGAAGGCCCGCTTTTCGTCGGCGCGACTCGTTCCCCAGAAGGCCCGATAGCGCTCTTTCTCGTCCGGCATCCAGCAGCCGAGAAGATACTCGAGGCCTCGTCCCGGTTCGTAGAGCGGGTCGCCCTCGATATCGAAGAAGACGTCGCCCTCGGCCGGCGCCGGCATTTGACCGAAGCCGAGCGGCGGCGCGTGCTCGACGAGCTCGTAGATCCGTCCGTCCGTTCGCCCGCGCACCTGGAGGCGCGCCTGGCGGCGCAGCTTCGCGAAGGTCTCCGGGTTCATGCCCTTCGGACGCGCGTCGTCCGGAGCCGCCGCGAGATCCGTGATACGCCCGATGCCGTCCGCTTCGAACTTGCCGATCTGATCCCGGCGAATTCGCGCGACGAGGCTCACGTGGTCGTCCGCGCGGCGCTGGGCCTCGCAGGAATCGTTCCAATCGCAGTTCTTGCAGTGTGCGCGTTCGTACGGATACTCGCGCGGCTCCCCGCCGCCTTCGAGTCGGGGATCGTTGACGAACTCCAGGAAGCGCTCTTTCAAGCGACGGTAGTATGCCATGTAATCGCGTAGGCGAAACCGTTTCTCTTCGCCGTTGCCCAGGACGACGTAGGCGAACTCCGGCATCGTCCCTTGCAGGCGGGCGAGGTGTTCGCTGTAGTTGCAGAGCTGCACCAGATACTTTGGCTTTGCGTGAAGGCCGAGTTTCGCATCGATGACTTCGTAGCCGTAGGCGCCGAGCCTCGACGGTCTCTCAACGCGCCGCAGGAAATCGGCGTGGCCGAGGAAGCGGCCGTCGAAGAACGTCGCTTGATAGATGATGGGGACGCCGCGCTGCATCGCGTCGAGCGTTGCGCGCTCCGCCGTCGCGTAGGCTTCGACGGCGCTCTCGGAGCGTTCGAATTTTTCGACGCCTTCGTAGAGACGTTCGAGCCGCTCGAGGTGCGCCTGCTCGTGCTCGTCTCCCTTGCGGCGCAGAAGCTCCGCCTGCGGATCCTCGGATTCGCCCCGCGGCCGCAGGCCGTACGCCACGAGCGCCTCGAGATCGGTGAGCCGTTTACACTCGAGGTAATCGTTGAGATCGCTGGCCGAGTAGATAAACCGCCCGTCTACGCGCTGCACCGCTGAAGTATGCCGTCCCGCGGTGCCATATGCCTGGCAGAGTAGGCCCGAGCAGAGGCTGGGTCAGGCGCTCAGGGATAGGATTGGACGCACGCCTCGGTCGCATCGCTGACCATCGGCTGCATCGTGTACGACTTATTCCCGAACGGGTCGTTTGCCATGTTGTGCCACGCGCAGTAGTCGGCGATCTCGCCGTTGACGCCGCTCCAACTGCTGAACGGGAACGGGTCGGTGATCGCCTCGCCGTACTCGTGGCCGGCCATGATCGTCATGCCCTCGGCCTCGCCGCTCTCGTCCGACGGCGGCGTGATGATGTTCGCTCCGCACTGCTTCCCGGCGTCGGGCATATACGGAAGGTTGGTGTATGGAAGATCGACCTTCTTCGCGTACGGCGTCTCGCTGTGATAGCCGCACCAATGCGTGCCGAAGCCCGCCTCGCTACGGTCGTGCGCCGTCGCGACGACGTAGATGCCGTTTGGATCGAAGCCGAAGTGTTTGGCGCCCTTCAAGGCTTCCGCCGCGATCTGCGCATCGGTCGGCTTCTTCGGGCTCGGCGATTCGTCGTTCCAACTGCCGCCCAGCTGATCCGTTTGGTTGGTGATGAAGCTCTTCATGCTGCCCGAGAGCTGATAGTACTGCGTCAGAATGTTGCTGTGCGGGCTGCCGCCCATCTTCTTCGTGTACGATTCGAGGAGCGGCTGCAGTTTATCGGGGTCGCCGTACTTCTTGTAATCCCAGAAGATCAGATAGATCTTCGGATCGACGATCACGGGGCCGCCTTGATACGGCACGTAGGCGAGATCCGGTCGTATCGCCGCAGCGTCGGAGAGCGTCGGCGCATAGTGCGGGCCGCGCGCGAAGGCGACGCTCGCTTGGCTCGTAGGTATGCTCGGCGCTGGGTTGCTCGCGTTCGTGCAGCCGGCGGCGAGCACCGCTGCAAAGCAGGCAAGAACTCCGGTACTGCGTGCGATCATAGCGCCTCTATTTTCGCCATCATCCCTTGGTCCTCGTGGTCGAGGATGTGACAGTGGAAGACGAACTCGCCGCGGATGACCGGATCGCGGAAGTCCATGAGCATCACGACCTTACCGGGCGAGCCCTTCGGACCCTCGGAGCGGTGCGGGATGATCACGCTGTCGGCCCAGTGCGGATGCGCGACCTTGACGCCGTTAACGCTCTCAACGGCGAAATGAATCTGGTGGATGTGGAAATCGTGAATCTCTTGCGTGAGATTCTCCACCGTCCACTCCTCGACCGTGCCGGTGTGCACGACGAACATCGGCGGCGCGCGCAACGAGAAACTCTTGCCGTTGATGAAGAAGTGCGGCTTGTTGTTCTCGCTGAAGACGACCAGCCGCTTCGCCGACGGCGCCGGCAGGGCTTCCGTATAAACGTTATCCGGCAGCGGCGAGCCGACGGTTAGCGGGGCCTTCGAGAAGTCGCCGCCCATCCGGCTCTTCGGCGCAACGATATGCGCGAGGTAGAGGTAGGGATCGGCGTCGCCGTTGGGGCCGCTGTCGTAGCAGAGCGTGCGGAGCTTCGCGTGGCCGCTCGCAGGACCGGTCACGACGAACTCTGCCCGCGCGGCCGGCGGGATCGTGATCGTGGATTCCGTCAGCGTCGGCGGCGTGCCGTGGTACGTGTCGAGCGCGAAGCCGTCGATGGCGATGATCTGAAATCCGGAGCCGCCGTCCATGTTGAGGCGCAGCGTCTTGTGGCCGGTTGCGTTGACGACCCGGAAGAACTGTTTCTCGCCCGCCGCGATCGAGATGTCGGGCTGGTGCGCGCCGTTGAGGGTCACCGTCAAGCCGTCTTTCGAGGTGCAGGGGTTCGTGTTGCCGTGCATCGGCGCCATCCCGTCCATCATCGGATCGGCGTCGCCGCTCTCGCCCATCGCGCGCACGATGATCAGGCGCTGCTTCATCTTCGCAAGGCCCGGCAAGTGGTGCTCGAGTCCGTTGATGACGATCGCGCCCGACATCCCGCTCTCGCCCGCCTGGAAGTTCGCCTCTCCGTGGACGTGCGGGTGGTACCAGTAGAGCCCCGGCTCTTGGTTCTTCGGAATGTGGACGACGTAGCGCGTGCGATGGCCGGGCCGCACGAGCGTCGTGAGCACGTCGTCGCCCGGCGCTTGCGGGGAGACGCCGAGTCCGTGGAAGTGGAGGTTTACGTCGTCGCGCATGACCGAGGCGTCCGGCGAAGGCCCGGTAGCATCCGGCGGCGGCTCCTTCGGTAAATCGTTGCGCAGATCGACGATCAGCGTCTCGCCCGGATTGAGTTCGATCGTCGGAGCGACCGCGCGCATGCGATCGAACTCGAACTCGGGCTGGCCGGTGGAGCGATTCTCGTTGACGATCAGCGCGACGCGCGCGACGCCGCCGACCGCGCGCACGACCGGCGGCTCGGGAAGGTCGTTGCCGCCGCCCGCCTGCTGCAGAGACGGCGCCGCAGCGAATTGCGGCAACGAATTGACCGGCCCGCTTACTCTGTCGCCGCAGGCAACGAGCCAAGCGCAGACGATTATAATTCCGAGGCGTCGTCGTATCATCGCTTCACCGGTGAAGCGGCGCTTCGGTCGGCTGCGGCTTCTTCCTACCTGGCCGTCGCGGGCGTGCCGAGGAAACCGTGATTCGTCCCCGACCCGTCGACGTAGTATCCGACGATCGCGTTATGCATGTTGATTGCGGTCACCACGGTCGTTCCGGCTGCGTCGGGATCGTCGATCTGTTCCCAAGCGAGGCCGAAGAGCGGATGCGTCAAGATAAACCCGTGCTTGTCGCCGGACTTCGTCGTGTAAAATCCGACGATTCGATCGTCGACCGTGATGCCGAGAAACTCCGTGGACGCGGCGCCCGGGTACGAAAACTCCTTATATTTGCCCGCGCTGCTCTTGTAAAGGAAGCCGACCGTCTGCCCCGAGATCGTCGTGTAGCCGACGATATCGCCGTGGCCGTTGATCGCGGTAGCGACGGTGTTGCTTCCGGTCTTCGGACCGATATCTTGGAACTTTCCGTTTCCGATCGTCAGCTCGAACGCACCGTTGCTCGATGGCGTTTGGTAGGTTCCGACGGCGAGGCTGTCGTCGCTCAATCCGAGTATCTCGGTGACGCCGTCGCTGCCTTTCGCGTGCGGATCTTCGTACGACACCCAGATCCCGCGCGCGTCGACGTAGCCGTAGATCGAGCCGCTCTTATCCGGTGCGCAGTAGCCGCAGACCGTCCTCCGGTCGTTTAGGCATGCGGCGATCGTCCATGCGGCCGAAGGGTAGGCGATCGTGCGATAGTTCTTCCCGGCGTACGGCGGGTAGATGAGGTAGCTTTCGTAGACGGTGGTGTGCGCGCCTGAATAGCCGACGATGCGTCCGTCGTTGTTGATGTCGAGCAGGCGATTGAAATCGGGATCGTACGGATCGTCGAGCGTCTTGAAGTTGAACTGGATCCCGGAGCCGCTTGCGGGCGAACCGGAGGCTGCCGGCAGCATCGTTGAGGGAGCAACCGAGGATGCAGTCGTGCCGCAGGCAGCGAGTAATGCCGCCATGCTAACGATGCAAGCCCAGCGAGCGGCCCGAGTCATGTGGGAATTATGTCACAAGACGCGCCGTTAATGCGTCAACGGCGTCAATACGTACGATTAAAAACTCGGGAATTACAGACCGATCTGTCCGAGGTTTCCGATGAAGCGTTGCGTGTTGGGATCGTCCCACCAGTTCGCGATTCGCGCCTCGAGCTCGGGAAGCAAGCGCAAATTGTTGACGTGCGTCTCAATATTCTCGCGATTTGGCGCCGGCGATTGCATCTCGGCGTGCAGATCGTCGATCGTGGCGTGCGCCGCGTGCTCCGCAGGTAACGCCGCGTGGAGTTCCTCGCGCGGAAGCAAGGGAAGCAGCGTTTCGGCCTGCGTGATCAGTTCTTCGCCGGCGACGAGGCCGGTTGCGTCGGCGTCGTTGACGCCCTCGCGAACGTCGTCGAAGCGTCTCTCTTCACTCATTTGTCAACCTTACTCAGCGATTCGCCGTACGGCTCTGCCGGGGCGTTGGAAAGCAGGAGGATCGGCGCTCCGCCGGGCCACGGGTAAGCCCATAACGCAAAGCGGTTGGCGCAGAGCCAGTTGCCGCCGACGACGACCGTGCCTTCCTTCTTCGTCAGCGGCGTGTCTTGCGAACCGACGACGAACGGCTGCGGCGTCAAGTCGAAGCGACCCAGGCACGTGTCGCGCAAGGGCGTGCTGCTCACGACGGTCAAGCCGGCGGTCGAGACCTGGGCTTGATATATTCCGGTAGACTGCGTCTCTTTATAGGCGCGGTCGGTAATCGCCATGTATTTTCCGTCCCACATGATGCTGCCCGGCGCGTTGATCTTCTGCGCGAAGGCTACGGGAGCGAGCGCGGTGCCCTGATTGGGAAGCTCGCAGAGATTCGTCGAGCTCCCGGTGCCGAAGACCCACAGGTTCCCCTTATTATCGTAGCCCGGCGGCCAGAGATTGTCGCAGCTCGCGTTCGAGTACTCGGCCGGCGTGCCGGTCTCGTTCGTAAAGACTTCGATGTTGCCGGGCCCGCTCGGCGTCGAGAAATCGGCGACCGCGAGGTTCCCGGTCTTCGAGACCGCGCAGCCGATCGGCGAGCCGTCGGTCGTCAGCGTCGCGGTCGGAGTGCTGACGCCGTGGGCGTATTCGACGATGGTCGAGCCGCCGTAGTTCGCGATCCAGACGTTGCCGTCGGCATCCACGCACTGGCCGTAGGGCTTGCTAAATCCGGTGAGCTGGCCTTGCAGCACGAAGTTCGGATAGGTGTAGACGTAGACGTCGTCCGTCGCCCAATCCGAGATGTAGAGCAGCTTCTTCTGCGTGTTCGCGCCGCGTAGCATCCAGGATCCGCCGCGATCGTGATGCGTCGCGGTCGGCGCGAACGCTTGGACTACACCGGTAGGCGAGCCGCCGCCGCAACCCGCGAGGAGGGCGGCCGTAACGCACGAAGCACGCGCGAAACTCTCCATGCGCGGTTCTTAACGATCGTTAGTGCGCTTCCATGCCGTCGCGCGCGTCGACGGCCCAAATTTGCGCCTCGGTCTTCTCCATCGGCCGGACGTGGACCATCCATCCGAAGCGCGCGCCCGGGGCCGAATCGCTGCGCTCGCGACGACGAGCGCGGCGACGATGGAGCGCTTCATGCGCCGAGCAAAGCGGAAGCCTGCGTCAGGCGCTGCAGGCGGCGCAGCATCCCTCGAACGTCACGCGTTCGCTTTCGATGCGCACGCCGTGCTGTTCGGCGAGCGCCCGGATGGTGCGCGATGGAATCGCGTAGGCGACGTCTTCGATCTCGCCGCACGCCGTGCAGCGGAAGTGCGCGTGCCGCGGGCCCGCCGGCTCGTAAGCGGCCGAGTCGGCGCCGGGGACGCGCAGCTCGGAGATGAGGCCGAGAGCGACGAGGCGCTCGAGGCCGCGATAGACGGTCGAGAACCCAATCCCGGGCTGCCGTTTGAGCGCCTTTCCGTAGATTTCCGAGGGCGTGAGATGGCGGCCGATTCCGCTCGCGCCGATGATGTCGAAGATCAGCCGGTAGTTCTTCGGAAGCGACGGCTTTCGCGGGGCTCGCGCGCTATTGACGCCGGCCATTTAGGGCGGTATCCTGCCAAATGTGAGAGTGACCTTCACTCTCATTTCGTTCGCCGGCGAGCCGCAGGCTCCCCTAGCAAACGGCGCACCTTTTCACCGAATCGGAGAAACAGCACGAGATGGAAAACACGATCGTCGAGATGTCGGAAGCCGATCAAGGCTGTCCGGTAAAGCACGTACCGCTGCGCCCGCGCGCGAACATCGATTGGTTCCCCGAGTTATTGGACCTATCGGTGCTCCACAGACCGTCGGCGCTCTCCGATCCGATGGGGCCCGATTTCAATTACGCGCGCGAGTTTGCGACGCTCGATCTTCCGGCGGTCAAGGCGGATCTCTATGCGCTGATGACCGACTCGCAGGAGTGGTGGCCGGCCGACTTCGGCCACTACGGTCCGCTCTTCATTCGCATGGCGTGGCACAGCGCCGGAACGTACCGGATCCACGACGGACGCGGCGGGGCCGGCTCGGGCGAGCAGCGTTTCGCGCCGCTCAACAGTTGGCCGGATAACGCGAACCTCGATAAGGCGCGCCTCTTGCTCTGGCCGATCAAGCAAAAGTACGGGCGGAAGATCTCGTGGGCCGACCTCATGATTCTCGCCGGGAACTGCGCGCTGGAATCCATGGGATTCAAGACGTACGGGTTCGCCGGCGGGCGCGTCGACGCGTGGGAGCCCGACGAGAGCATCTACTGGGGCCCGGAAGAGATTTGGCTCGAGGACAAGCGCTACAGCGGCGAGCGGAAGCTCGAAGAGCCGCTCGCGGCCGTACAGATGGGCCTTATCTACGTCAATCCCGAGGGCCCGAACGGCAAGCCCGATCCGCTCGCCGCCGCGCACGACATTCGCGAGACGTTCGGGCGCATGGCGATGAACGATGAAGAGACCGTCGCGTTGATCGCCGGCGGCCACACGTTCGGCAAGACGCACGGTGCGGCGGACCCGAGCCGGTACGTCGGCATGGCGCCCGCCGGCGCTCCGATCGAAGAGCAGAGTCTCGGATGGCGCAACACGTTCGGCAGCGGTCACGGCGACGACACGATCACGAGCGGCCTCGAAGGCATCTGGACGCAGACGCCCACGAAGTGGAGCAATCAGTTCTTCAATAACCTCTTCAACTACGACTGGGAGCTGACGAAGAGCCCCGCCGGCGCCCACCAGTGGACGCCGAAGAACGGGGCCGGCGCGGCCACCGTCCCCGACGCGCACGACTCCTCGAAGCGGCACGCGCCGACGATGCTCACGACGGACCTCGCGTTAAAGGTCGATCCGATCTACGGTCAGATCTCGAAGCGCTTCCACGAGAACCCGCAAGAGCTCGCCGACGCGTTTGCAAAGGCGTGGTATAAACTGACGCACCGCGACATGGGCCCGATCTCGCGCTATCTCGGGCCGGAGGTTCCGAAAGAGGAGCAGATCTGGCAAGATCCCGTGCCGGCCGTGGACCATCCGCTCATTGACGAAAAGGATGCAGCGGCGCTCAAGAGCCGCATCCTCGCATCGGGGCTCACCGTATCGCAGCTCGTGGCGACGGCGTGGGCATCGGCGGCGACGTTCCGCGGCACCGACAAGCGCGGCGGTGCGAACGGCGCGCGCGTTCGCCTTTCGCCGCAGAAAGATTGGGCCGTCAATCAGCCGGCCGAGTTAGCGACCGCATTGAAAACGCTCGAAAAGGTTCGCGACGAGTTCAACGCATCGCTCTCCGGCGGCAAGCGCGTCTCGCTCGCCGACGTCATCGTTCTCGGCGGCGCTGCGGCGATCGAGCAGGCGGCGAAGAGCGCAGGCCACGATCTGAAGGTCGGGTTCTCGCCTGGACGCACCGACGCGACGCAGGAGAAGACCGACGAGCAGTCGTTCGCGGTGCTCGAACCGACGGCCGACGGCTTCCGCAACTTCCTCGGCGGCCATCACCACCGCTCGCCCGAACAGCGGCTTATAGATCGCGCGCAACTGCTGACGCTGACCGCTCCCGAGATGACGGCGCTCGTCGGCGGATTGCGCGTGCTCGGCGCGAACACGGGCGGCTCGAAGCACGGCGTCTTCACGAAGCGGACCGGCTCGCTGACGAACGACTTCTTCGTCAACCTCCTCGACATGTCGACGAAGTGGCAGCCGGCGGGCACCGCCTTCACCTACGAAGGCCGCGACCGCGCGACCGACGCGGTGAAGTGGACCGGCACGAACTGCGACCTGGTCTTCGGATCGAATTCGCAGCTGCGAGCGATCGCCGAAGTCTACGCCGTCGAGGCGGACCACTTCGTTGCCGACTTCGTCGCCGCGTGGGAGAAGGTCATGAATCTCGATCGCTTCGATTTGGCGGCGCGCTAGCGTAGATCGTGACGGCGCGTTACGGCGTCACGGGAATGGAGAGTCGCGTCGCAGCGATGGACGCCGCGCTCGCCGAGCTAGTGAAGGTCGTCGCGTAAGCGCGTGTAGCCTGCGTCGTGCGCGATGATGTCGCGCAGCACGCCTGGGGCGATCGCGTCCGGTCGCGAGAAATCGAGCGTCGCGCTCAGCCTCGATGCGTAGGCGGTTCTGGAGTTACGGGCGGTGATGTCGATTTTCGGCGGGATCGCGACGTACGGGCGCAGGTCCGCGCGCGTCGCGAACGCCGCGTAGAGCGGCACCGCCATTGCGTCGTACGTCGAGAGCGGCGGGATGCCGAGAATCAACTCGATCGTTCGCAGGATGCTCTGCGTGGTGTAATGCTCGCTGCGAACGCCGCCGGCGGCGTACGGCGAGGCGAAATACATCGTGGTGCGCTGGGCGCTGACGTGGTCGGCGCCGTCCTGCGAGTCGTCCTCGATGACGAAAATTGCCGACGATTTCCAGACGGGTGAGTGAGAGATCGCGTCGACGACGAGCCCGACCGCGTAGTCGTTCTGCGCGATGTAGGCCGCCGGCGTGAGCTTGCCGGGCCTGCTGCCCGACGTATGGTCGTTCGGCAGCCAGATGTACTCGAACTGTGGAACGTCGCCGCGGGCGACGAACGAGTCGAACTCGCGTTTCCACTCGCGATAGCGATTGAGGTCGCTGTAGCTCAAATCCCAACCGACGTAATGCGGATCGTAGCGGTGCCCTAACGTCGGTGCCGTCACCATCTCGCCGTAATCGCGAAACGAGACGTGCGCTCGCGCGGCGGCGTCCCAGATGTATCCGCTATGCGGTTGCGCGGCCCCGAAGCCTTCGCCGGTGTCGTCACCGTCGGCTCGACCGCCGTACGTCGGGGGCCAGGCCCGTTCGACGTAATCGTTTGCGAAGGCTGCGCCCGACCAATCGTGCCCGGGATCGCTGACCTCACCGTTCGTGTACGCGTTATCGAAGAGGCCGAAGCGTTGCGAGATCGCGTGTTCGTTCGGCGTGACGACGCTCCCGAAGAACGCGAGCTTCGCATCGCCGTTTCCCTCGGCAATGTCACCGAGGATCTGGTCGTACGAGCGGTTCTCTTTCAAGATGTAGAAGACGTGCGCGATCGGGCCGTTCGGACGCACGACCGTGTCGGGCGGCGCGGGACTCTGCCAGCCCGTCGCGCCTTGCGGCGTGCCGGGGCCGATCGCGCCGGGCAGCGCGTACGCTCGGATGGATCCGAACTCGATCGCCGCGACGTAATCGACGTTGCTCCGTGTGAAGACCTCGAAACGCGGGTTTGCAGGCACCGCTTCGCCCTTGCCGTCAACGACGTAGAGGCGGTCGTGCAGCGCAACGATATCGGTCGGATAGCGGCCCGCATCGATGCGGCCGACGACGCGGCCGTCGCGGATCGCTGCGACCGTATTCGCGGCGCCGAGACTCACGTAGAGCGTGCCGTTCGCGAAGGCTAGCGCGTTCGGAGAGGCGCCGTAGAGGCGCGTCGTTCCGGCAGCGTCGCCGACGAAGACGTCCGCAATGCGCGCGCCGTCCCCAATCCGGTATATGCCGACGCTGTCGTCGTCGCTCTCGGAGACGTAGAGGCGGTCGCCTGCGATCGCGAGAGCGTTCGGATGGAGACCGGTCGCGATTGTGCGCACCGCCAGCGTCCGGACGTCAATCGCCTTGACGGCGCTGCCGGCGCGGTCGGCCGCAAAGAGCGTCTCGCCGTTCGGGCTGAACGCCAGGGCGCCGGGATGCGTGCCGACGTGGACGGGCTTCGACGACGCGACGCCTGCGAGCGTTCCAATCCGAACGTTGCCGTCGTCGTCGGTCGCAACGGCGATTCGTTCGCCATATCGCGCGATCGAGACCGGATACGTATGGGGCGGAAGCGGGATCCGCCGTACGGACCGCGCCACGGTGTCGACGTCGAGGATCGCTTGCGCATTCGCACCCGCGACGAGCACGCGCCTCGCGTCGAGCCAGAGCGGGCGGCCGAAGGCGCCGCGCAGCGGAATCGACGCCGCTTGCTTGAGCGTCGCCGCGTCGTATACCCCAAGCGCGGGCGGATTGAAGCCCGACTCTACGACCGCTAATTCTCGGCCGTCGGGCGATGCGGCAGCACCCTGCGGCATCGTGTTCGTGCGGACGAATAGCGCCGGAGCCGGCTGGAGAACCCAGCCGCTGGGAAGCACGATCGTCAGCAGCAAACTCCACAGACCGGCGAGAGAGATCATTGGGTCACCGCACCTTTCGGCACGCGATCGGCGGTTTGTCGTACGAGCACGCGTCGCGGGACCAGCCGGCTGCGGTGAAGCACAGCTCGTAGATCGCGTCGGTGAAGGCGCGCAGCGTCGCAGCGGGATCCGCCGCGCTGCGAACCGCTTCGTATGGCAGCACCCACTCGTGCAGGGCCTCCGACCACGAGGCTTGGGACGGCGCGACCGGCAGCGAATTCGCGCCTTTCGGTTCCGGATAGATGTAGCCGTAGAAGAACGGCGGCGTCTTCTCGTCGCCGAAGTAGAGGCCGACGTTCATCAACTCGGCGTCGAGATCGTATTTCAACAGGTAGCCGCGATCCGTCGGCGGGGCGACGCGGCGCCCGCTGAACAGCATCATCGAGATGTCGAACGCTCCCCACCAGAGCTGAATCCCGGTGCGGCCGAAAAAGCACGTCCGCCACGCATCGAAGATGCCCGTAACGATCGTCGAGGCCTCAAACCAGCGCAGCGCGGCCGCGGGATCGTACTCGCTCGGCCGATCGTCGGTATCGAGCGGCGTGGTATCCGGCACTTCCTGTGGTATCGGGTTGAGCGGGCACGCGATGCCCTGCTCGGCGAGCGCGCCCCTCAGGCCTGCGAAGATCGCGGCAACGCTCCGGACCGGAAGGAGGGGAATCGTCACGCGGGCGCCGTTGCTGCGAGCGAGAACCATCGCAGAATCGTAGAGGTCGATCGAGACCTCGAACGACGAGCCCTGCCATGGCAGGGTCCCCGTCGTGATGCCGCGCGGCGTCAGATAGAGCGCGGTAAACATCCAGTTCGGCTGAACGGGCGCCAGCGCGACCTTGATCTTTCCGAGCATCTGCGAGTATAGGTGCAGGCTCCGCTTGGTGCCGGCCCATTGCGAGACGTTGACGTCGGGCCACGGTGGGTTCACGTCCATCCCTCCAGAGTGTTTTTTTACCGCGAAACGTAACTGAGAGCCGATGAGCAGATTCTTGACCGAAGCGAGCCGGCTCGAAGCCTTCAGCGACGGCGTTCTCGCCGTCATTATCACGATCATGGTCCTCGAGCTGCGCCCGCCCGATGGAACCGACCTTCGATCCCTGTTGCCGGTATTGCCCACGGTCGCCACGTACGCCTTGAGCTTCGTCTTCATCGGCATCTACTGGAACAATCACCATCACATGCTGCGGGCGAGCCGCGGCGTGGACGGTCGCGCGATGTGGGCGAATCTCCACCTCCTGTTTTGGCTCTCGCTCGTTCCGTTCTCGACCGCCTGGCTCGGGCGCAATCCCGGCGCGGTGGGGCCGACGGTCTTCTACGGCATTATTCTCTTCTTCGATGCCGTTGCGTATAAGCTGCTGCAATGGGCGCTGCTCGAAGTCAACGGCCGAAACGCCCCATTCGCAAAGGCCGTCGCGACCGATCTCAAAGGGACGGCGTCGATCGTGCTCTACGTCGCGGCGATCGGCATCGCGTTCGTCTCGCCGCCCGTCTCCGACGCCATCCTGATCCTCGTCGCGATCATGTGGATCGTGCCGGACCGGCGCTTCGAGCCGCTGATCGACATGAAGCAACGCGGCTAAATCGCGGCGTGAATCCCCGCGATGTACCCGCCGGGAAACTGAACGAACGGCGCGTCGTTCGGTGCCGTCCCGAAGGACGAGTGCGCCTTCATCCGAAGGCAGGCGCATGGCACGACATAATCCCTCGGCGGAGTTAAAGCTCGGCGACCACGTTCGCATCCCCGGCGACGATCTCGAAGGACGGGTCGTCGGCGTCCATCCGCATAAGGTCGAGGTGGAGGTCCTCGTCGACGGCAAGAACGAGCGGCGCCATTACGCCCACGAATCGGTGGAGCGCATCCCGACGCTCGGCGAAGCGTCGAACTACGTCGACCACTAAGCGACAGCGGCGTTACTGGGCCAAGGCTTGATGGACGAACGAGATCGCGATCGAGCCTTCACCGACCGCCGATGCGACGCGCTTGATGCTGCCTCCGCGCGCGTCGCCGACCGCGAAGACCCCGGGTAGGCTCGTCTCGAGCAGATGCGGCGGCCGCGCGAGCGGCCAGTTCGCCCCACTGAGATCCTCGACGTTGAGGTCGGTCCCCGTCTTGATGTAGCCGTTGGGGTCGCGCACGACGCAGCCGTCGAGCCAATCGGTGTTCGGCGCGGCGCCGGTCATGAGGAAGACGTGACCGATCGCGTGCTCTTCGACCGCGCCGGTCTCGTCGTTCTTCCAGCGAACGCCTTCCAGGCTATCGGTGCCGAGCAACTCGACGATCTCGGTGCGCGTCAGCAGCTCGATGTTCGGCGTCTCTTCGATCCGCCGGCTGAGATAACGCGACATGCTCTCGGCAAGCCCCGCCGAGCGCACGAGCACGTAGACGCGCGTTGCCTTTTGCGCGAGATAGACCGCCGCCTGTCCCGCCGAGTTGCCCCCGCCGACCACGACGACTTCGGCACCGGCGCAGAGCTGCGCTTCGAGGTGCGTCGCGCCGTAGTATATTCCGTCCCCTTCGAACCGCTCGAGATTCGGCAGCGGCGGCTTGCGGTATCGGGCGCCGCTCGCGATGACGATCGTCCGCGCGGAGGCCGTGCCGCCGCTCTCCAAACGAACGCGAAGCGGTTGGCGATCGCACTCCAGCCCGATCGCTCGGTCGATCATCATCTCGGCGCCGAACTTCTCGGCTTGCGTGTAGGCGCGTCCCGCAAGCTCCTGTCCGGAGACGCCGGTCGGGAATCCGAGATAGTTCTCGATGCGCGAACTCGAGCCGGCTTGTCCGCCGGGAGCGTTCATCTCGACCACGAGCACGTCGAGGCCTTCGGACGTGCCGTACACTGCGGCCGCCAACCCCGACGGGCCCGCGCCGATGACGACGACGTCGTGCACGTGCGTTCGATCGATCGCTTCGTTGAAGCCGAGGCACTCGGCAACCTCGCGGTTCGACGGGTTGCGCAACGCCATCTCGCCGCGACAGATGACGACCGGAACATCCGCGGCCGTAATTCGAAAAGCGGTCATCGTATGCTCGACATCGGCGTCGCGCTCGAGGTCCACGTACGAGTACGGATGACCGTTGCGCATGAGAAATTCTTTGAGTCGCAGCGTATCGGCGGAGTGCGCCGAGCCGACGAGCACGACGTCGCCGACGTGCCCGGCGATCAGGCCGGCGCGGCGCAGGATGAACGCCCGCATCACGATCTCGCCGATTTCCGCGTCGCCCTGCACGAGCGCCATCATCTCATGACGGTCGAGCTCGATGACCTCGCCCGATGTCGAGGCCGCGATGCGGAACATCGCTCGGCGTCCCGAGAGCGTGTTGATCTCGCCACTGAACTGGCCGCGCCCCGACAGCGCGATGATCCGTCGGTCAATCTCCGCGCGCCGGACCGCCTCGAGTTCGCCCGACAAGACGACGAAGAACGGAACGCTTGCGTCGCCTTGCTCGATCAGGATCTCGCCGGCCGTCACCCGCCGGACGCGTCCGCGCGCCCGTACTCGTTCGATCTGCGACGCATCGAGCGCGGGAAATACCTTATCGCGCGCGGCGACCAGCGGAACGTCGGTGGAGCTCATCAGCCGGCTAGCAAGGCGGCAAAGCGAGCGAGGCGCGCTCCCTGATAACGAGCGCACTGCAGGGTCGCCTCGTCAACCGAGTCGCTCGAGGCCGTGTTGCTCGTTCCGTAGGGATTCCCGCCGGCGGCAAAGACGACCGGATCGGTGTATCCGATCGGCACGATGATCGAGCCCCAGTGGTAGAAGACGTTGTTGAGAGCGAGGATCGTGCTCTCTTGCCCGCCGTGCGCGTTCATCGCCCCGGAAAACGACGTGACCGCTTTATCGGCGAGCGAGCCTTTCTGCCACAGCGAACCCGTCGTATCGAGAAACTGCTTGAGCTGCGCGGCCGGTCCGCCGAAGCGAGTCGGGGTGCCGAACGCGAACGCGTCGGCCCATTCGAGGTCGTCGAGCGTCGCCTCGGGCACGTGCTGCGTGGCTACGCGGTGATCGTGCCAGCCTTTTTGCGTGGCGATGACCTCGTCCGGCGCGAGCTCGCGAACCTTGCGCAGCCGCGTCTCGGCGCCGGCAGATTGCGCGCCTTCTTCGACCGCTCGGGCGAGTTCGTACGTGTGACCGTAAGCGCTATAGTAAACGATGGCGATCTTTGCCACGGCATCTCCTTACAGGTGAGTGACGATGAGAGCGGCCGCGCCGATCGCTACGATATCTTCCAGCAAACCGGATGCGAGGTTCCCGCCGATCTCGATGCATCGTTTGCGAATCGGAAGGCTGCAGTACGCGCCGGCGAGCGCTCCGGCGGCGCCCAGCGCCGCGCCGATCCCCGGCGTGACGCCCGCGGCGACGGCGCCCCACCAGCCGACGAACACGCCGCTGAGCAGGCGGGAAATTATGTTGGAGATCGACGTTCGCGGCGGCGCTTGCGGTTGAACGTCGTAGAAGTACTCGAAGATCGCGGCGCCCGCCAGGACGTACGCGAAGACGCCCCCGTGACGCGTGAGCCAGAGCACGGCAGGCCCGGTGAACGTGCGCAGCCCCGAGACGATCCCCAGCAGGAAGAGTAGGAAGAAGGCCATGCCGGCGAGGTTCAACGCTGCAAGCGCGCGCACTTGCCGCCGCGCCCCCGGCTTGACCGGGCCAATTATTTGCTATATAGTTATATAACGATATGGTGAAGTATGCCGAGTCTTGATGCCGTGTTCGGCGCGCTTGCCGATCCGACGCGGCGGCGCATGGTCGAGCGTCTGGCCCGACACCCGATGAGCGTCGGAGAAATGTCCCGCGGGTTTGCGATTTCGCAGCCTGGGATTTCGAAGCACGTCAAGGTTCTCGAAGAGGCCGGTCTGCTCAAGCGCGAGATCGTCGGTCGAGTCCATCGGTGCAGGCTCGAGCCGAAGGCCGTCGAGGCCGCCTCCACGTGGATCGAGGAGCAGCGCCGATTCTGGAGCGGAGCGCTCGATCGCCTCGAAGCGTATCTCGCGCAACCCTCAAAACCGAAACCGAAGAGAGGACGATGAACGATATGCCGACCGACACTGCGACCGGCCTGGTTCTCCGACGCACGTATGACGCTCCACGCGAACGGGTTTTTGCCGCGTGGACGTCGCCGCAAGCTTTGCGGAGGTTTCTCGGTCCTGGGGACGTTACGGTGCCCGACGTACAAATCGACGCGCGAACCGGCGGCACGTATCGCATCGTCATGCGCAAAGCGGACGGCGAGGAGCTCGTTGCGAGCGGAGTCTACCGCGAAATCCGCCCTCCCGAACGCATCGTCTGCACCTGGAGCTGGGAAGAGGACGATCCGGCGCTCGAGAAAGAGACGCTTCTCACGCTCGAGTTCATCGAACGCGGAGAGAAGACCGAGTTGGTGCTCACCCACGAGGCCTTCAGAGATGCGACGCAGCGCGATAACCACGAGCACGGCTGGACGGCGATCCTCGATCAGTTGGGCGCGTCCCTGCGCGGGTTCGCCATCACCGGAATCGACCTCAGCGGCTACATGGTGAAGGACGCGCCGCGGGCGATCGCGTTTTACCGCGACGTGCTCGGGCTCGAGCCTGCGCGCGTCTATCCGGAGAATCGCGGCGCCGAATACGATCTGCCGGACGGAACGACGTTCGGCTTGTGGGGCGGCGGCGGCAACGCGATGCCGTTTCAAGCGAGCAACGGAATCCTGTTTGCAGTGGACGATTTGGGTGCCGCTCTGGCGGAACTCGAGGCTCGCGGCATTCCGGTCGTCAGGGAGTTTACGACCCCGAACTGCAGGATGGCCGCGATCGGCGACACCGAGGGCAACCTCGTCTTTCTTCACAAACGCAACGTCGAGGATACGAAGTCATGACCGACATGGCGACGATAGCCGATCGCGATACGCTGACTCTCGTTCGCCGGCTGCCGGGCCCGATCGAACGAGTCTGGGCGTACCTGACCGATCCGCAGTTGCTCGTCGAGTGGTTCTCGGACGGCGTCGTTGCCGATCGCGTTGGTGGAGAGGTGCGCTTCGAGATGGGTGCGACCGGGCGCGTTACCGCCTTCGAACCGCCGCGCCTTCTCGAGTACACGTGGAACGAGCTGGAGCACGCGCGCGGTCCGATCGCCGATACGATCGTTCGCTGGGAACTCTGCGACGAAGGCGACGGCGTGCGATTGACGCTGACGCACTCCCGGCTCCCGGAGCCCGAGGTCTTGACGCATGGGGCCGGGTGGCATACGTTTCTCGAGCGTCTCGTCTCGCGCGTCAACGGGCGAGAACCAGAGCCGATCGAGAAGCTCTACGCGCGGCTCAAACTCGAGTATTCGCAGCTAGCCGGATAGCGTCGGCGTCGTACTCCGCGAGCTCTTTGACGATCAGGCTCGGACGGAAGCGACGGTGTTTTCGTGACGCGCTATCCGGCAGGGAAGAAGGCCGGATACGGCGCGAGCGGCAGGATCTGCACGTCGAGCATGCCGCGTTGCGCGAGCGGCAACGAACCAACTGCCGCGCGGGCCGTGGCCTCGTCGGCGCATTCGAGCAGCATCACCGCACCCGCCGCGTCCTTTCTGCTCCAGATCGATCGAACGACCCCGTCTCGATAAAGCTCGCGCACGCGCTCGCGCTCCGCCTCGATATAATCGGCGAACTGCTCGTCGGAGAAACGCTCCGTGAGGCGCCGCGAGATCGAAATGAACTGCATGAGCCTTCCTTAGCTACCGCATCCGGGCGGTGAGATTGGCGATCTGAGTGAGGACGCGTTCGCCCCGCTGATTCAGCGCGGCGCATCGGATGCGCATTCGGCCGAAGCGCTTTCCGTCAGGATTGGGCGTCAGTTCGATCACTTCGCCCTCGACGTGCAGCGCGTCGCCCGGATAGACCGGAGCGGTCCAGCGCAACTCGTCGATGCCGGTGCCCAAAATGCCGGTCGCTCGCATGGCGCCCGAATCGACGATCAGGCGCATCGCTAACGCAGCGGTGAGCCACCCGCTCGCAACGAGCCGGCCGAACATGCTCGCCTGCGCGGCGGCGTCGTCGAGGTGAAAGGCTTGCGGGTCGTATCGCCGGGCGAAGTCGAGACACTCCTCGCGCGTTACCGTGCATTCGCCGGTGACGAACGTATCGCCGACCCTCCAATCGTCGAAGAAGCGCTCGGGGTGGCGTTCGTTCAAGCGGCTGGGCTCTCGCGCATCCACGCGTCGCCGAACATGGTGACGGCCATGGCCGCCGTTACTCGCCGGGGGGCGGAATTTCCCGGGCAAAGGGGCTCCCGCCCCGTCGGTAGAGGATTAAGAGAGCAGGCGCCTGTATGGGGGTTCCGTTAGGGTGTGACCCCCTCTTCTTAAGAAAGCGAGCGGCCCGCCATGAAGCTCTCTGCTCTTTCGGCCTCGGTTCTCGCCGTCGCTACGCTCGCAGCCCTCGGCGGCTGCGGCGGGTCGCAGAGCGGCAACCCGAACCTCGCGCCGCAAACGGCGCCGGCCGGCAAGTCCGCCGGCAGGCACGTCCCCGCCGGCAACCTGCTCTACGTTTCCGATCCGGGGACGAGCCAAGTCCAGGTCTTTAACTACCCGGCGGGCGCGCTCTATCAGACGCTGACCGGCTTCACGCAGCCGGCCGGCGAGTGCGTCGACTCGACGAGCCACGTCTACGTCACCGACACCGCCGCAAATACGATCGTTGAGTACGCGCACGGGAATTCCACACCCATCGCGACGCTCGCCGACCCCGGCCAACTTCCGGTTGCGTGCGCGGTGAAAAACTCGCCGCAATACACGGTGGCCGTCGCCAACCTCGCGTCGACGAGCGGGCCGCCCGGAAGCATCTCGGTCTACCTCAACCACGCGACGTCGCCGAATTTCGTCTACTCGAACTCGACCGTGTTCCAGACGGTGAACTACCTCGGCTACTACCAAGGCAACCTCTATGTCGACGGCCTCAATCCGAGCAGCACGTTTCAGTTCGGAAAGATGAACAACAGCGGAACGATCACGGCGATCGCCATAACGGGCCCGGGCGGATCGCCGGCCTTACCCGGCGGCGTGCAGCATCCGCCGTGGCCGACGACCTACATCGCCGTCGGCGATGCCGCCGGATCGACGATCTATCACATCAAGACGAACGGCGTCTCGATACTCAACACGCCGAACTCCCCGACGGTGCTGACGGGCACGTGCAACACCATTCTGCAGTTCTTCCTCGTCAAGATCGCACCGCAACAGCACGAGGTGATCAACCCCGAGTCGTGCGCGGGAATGGTTGGCGTGCATAAATATCCCGCCGGCGGTCCCTCCGGTTACAACTACACGACGAGCCTCGTCGGCCCGGTCGGAGTCGTCGTCAGTCCCTAGGGGATCGGCTGGGGCATCAGCGACCGATGGCTCGATTGCTTACATTAGGTTGGCAGCCTCTTGACAAGAGTGCCAGCCGCGCTAAAATTATTCTTGAGAGGAACGTAATCGCTCAGCTAAGAGAGGAGGAGTATTTTAGCGATGAACGCTCTAGCTCAAAACGGGCAGCGCACGGTGCCCGCGCAGCAAACATGGTCGCCCCTTCAGCGGCTTTTCGGGTTCGATCCGTTCCAAAACGTTATGGCGAACTGGGACTACGGCTTTGAGGTGAGCCGCACGGAAAACGGCTACGAGGTCGAGGTCCCGATCCCCGGTTTTAACTCATCCAACGTGGAAGTGACGTTTAAAGACGCAATCTTGTCCATCAATGGCAAGAACGAACGTCGAAGCTTCACGCGATCGTTGACCGTACCCGAAGACGTCAATCCGGAGAGGATCGCCGCTAGCGTCACCGACGGGATGCTCAAGATATCGCTGGAGAGGCATCCCGAGAAGCAACCCACGCGCATCGTCGTCAACTAAGGTCGTCCCTCGATGACGTACATGCACCGTACTTCGGTCTCGCGCGAACATCCGCCCGCCGTTCAGCGATGGGCCTGCTACTACCGCTACAGCAAACCATCCACTAACTAAACGACGCGGGGCGGCGCCGTTGCGGCGTCGCCCCAATGCCCGTCGCCGGCGCTTTTTAGAAGCGACGTGCGTGGATGCGGTACGCGGCGCCAAGAAGATACGGGAGTTCCCAAACGCTAAAGCGCTCGTCGGCGCCGATCGCGAGCGTATAGCGCTGTGGAGCGCCGCTACCGCGCATCGTGACGGTGATCGTGGAAAGTCCAGCGGGAAACTCCACGTTTTGCTCTGGACCGGCAACGTACGTCACGCGCGAAAATGGTTCGAAGAACGGCCGGCCGCCCGCGAGATTGAGTTTCGAGATCTCGCGGCCCGACCGATCGGCGACGACGGCAACGGGGCGCAACGGATCGCTCGCATCGCGTTGGTCGACGAGCACCTGCACTGGCACCGTCAGGGCGTGGGCGGCCTCGACTTCGTAGTGATCTTCCGCGCCCACACCCAAGCGGCCGTAATAGGCCCACGATTTTTCGGGATCCGCGATGAGGATGGGATGCCGCGCGTCACGGGGGGAGCACGCAAAACGCGGATCGTGCGCGCAGGCACGACCGGCCGAAAGTGCGCCGGCCCCCACGACCGCCACGCATGCGACCGCGATAAGGGTCAGAACGCGCTTCAGTGCCCTCATCTCGCCCTGCGTTGAAGCGCGAGCGTGCACTCGCGCTTCAACGTTGCTCTTACGAGGCGAACTACTTCTTGACCAAGGGATACGACGCGATCTGCGCCGCGGACGTGGCCGTCAGGGTCGAAAACGGTGACGATCCGCCCTTCTTGTAGCCGACGACGTCATCGGCTTGGTTGCTTTGGAAGAATAAGCCCGATGCCGTCACGCCGTTTTGCGTCGGACCGGAGATGCCGGTCGTGATGGTCTGCGACGGGCTCGTCGAACCGTACGGAAAGACCTTCACGTTGCCGCCCGAGAAGCTCGACACGTACGTGACGTCTTTCTTGCCGAACGAGACGCCGATCGGACCATTGAGTCCGGTGATGCCCGAGTTCGTCACGGTCGTGCTTCCCGCCGCAATCTCAAATACGGCGTTCGTCGAGTCGCAAGCCACCCAAAGGTTATCCTTGCCGTCGACGCCGATGCCGACGGCTTGGCCGTACGCGTTGAAGTTGATCGATTCGTAGGCCGACGTCTGGCCGGCGGCATACGCGGTAATGTCGTTGGAGCCGAGATTGCTGACGAAGACGTTGCCCTTCGAGTCCACGGCCACCGAGTACGGCGACGATATGCCGCTGGTGATCGTCAGGCTCGGGGAGGTTTGGCCTTGCGGATAGACCGTAACCGAATTGTTGCCGATGTTGGCGACGTAGACGTTGCCTTTTTTATCCACGGCCACGCCGAACGGGCAGTCGGTGCCGTCGGTGATCGATCCGGTGGACGAGCCGTTCGGCACGCTCGGATCGTAGAGCAGCACGCCGCTATCGCAATCGGCGACGTAGAGCACGGCTTTCTTCTTTTTCTTCGGATATCCGATCGCCGCGGGTAGCGTGCGATGGAGCGGAATATAGATCGGGCCGGCCACGACCGGGCCGGGAACGACGCGGAACGCGCCACTGGCGTTATCCGCCGGCGGCGCGAGCGCGGAAGACCCGCCGGCGGTCGCGTTACCAGAACATCCGGCGGCAAAGACAAGCGCCACGGCTGCAAACACCGCGCGCGTGGGGGTGAGCATCATGTGGGGCCCTCCGAAGGAAATGGAGCGATGATGCGCGCCCCTTTCGAGCCATGCAATAGCGCCCCTGCCCGGTTAACGGGAAGAAGGCTCGTGCGTCGGTAACAACGTCGATTCGTTCGCCAGTGCACAAGGAGAGAAAGCACCGTGTCCGATCTGTCTTCCTGGAACGAAGGCCCCGCCAAACGGGCGATTTTGGACTTTGTGGCCGCCGTGACCACTGCAGGCGGTCCGAACTTCGTGCCGGCCGATCGCAGGGTCGCGACCTTCGACAACGATGGCACGCTCTGGTGCGAGCAACCGCTTCAGACGCAAGTCTTCTTCCTGATCGATCGCGTCAAAGCGTTGGCCGCCGAGGACGCGACCCTCAAGGAACGACAGCCGTACAAGGCGCTGCTGGAGATGGATCTCCCGGCGCTCTTCGCGCTCGGCAAACAAGGAATCTTCGAGTTGACGTTCGCGACGCACGCGGGGATGACCGAAGAAGAGTTTGAGGCAATCGCTCGTCAATGGATTGCCTCCGCCAAGCACCCGAAGTTCGGCCATCTCTTCGCGCGCTGCACGTACCGTCCGCAGCTCGAGCTGCTCGACTATCTGCGCGACCACGGCTTCAAAACGTATATCGTTTCCGGCGGCGGCGTTGACTTTATGCGAGCGTTTGCCGACGAAGCGTACGGAATTCCGCGCGAAAACGTGATCGGCTCGAGCGTCAAGCTGCAGTTTACGACAACGCAGAACCACGCATCGATCCGGAAGCTGGCGGAGCTAAACAGCTTCGACGACCGCGAGGCGAAGCCCGAGAACATCTCCTTGCACATCGGGCGCCGCCCGATCTTGGCCTTCGGAAACTCCGACGGCGATCTGCCGATGCTCCGTTACGCGAAGACCGGCGACGGCGCACGTTTGGCGCTGCTCTTGCACCACGACGACGCGGCGCGAGAGGTCGCCTACGATCGAGATTTCAAACTGAGCCCGCTGTCGGACGGGCTCGACAATGCGGACGAGTACGGTATCACGCTCGTCAGCATGCAGCGAGATTGGGAAACGATCTTCGCGTTTGAAAGCGATGCCGGTTAAGGCGTCACGTCGGAGTGCTTTCGCCGGAGTTCGGCGCCGCGGAGCAGCGAGTATATGAACGCCGTCGTGAGCCCGATGAGAATCACGCCGTTCAGGGCCTCGAGCGCACCGAGAAACTGCCAATCCGCCGTGAGGTAAACGTCCGAATGGCCGAACGTGGTCATCGCTTCGAGCGAATAGAGCATCGCGCGCGGCCAGTCCGGCAGCGTGCCGACCGCGACGTAGACGGCGCCCCAAAGCGCGGCTTCGGCCGCGAGTAACACGGTCGCGAACAATACGACGACGCCCATGGCTAGGGCGAACGGAAGACTGAAGTGCTCGTCGTCGTAATACGCCGCCAGCGTCGCGATCATTCGGTGGCGCATGCCGAAGAGCGCGAGCGAGTGAACGATGAGGGTCAGAACGATGAGCGGTACGCCCCAGGCCCAATCCGCAAGCCAATGCACGATGCTAACCGGGTGCCTCCAAGGAGGCTGAAGAAATACTTTTCGAGGTCAGGCGACGCCTTCCCGATCACCCCAGAGCGACCGAGATCTTCTCTGAGGCATCGAGGCTCCGAGCGACGGCGTTACGGCCGGCCCGACGGCGGCTGCCCGAGTTGCGCTAGCGGTAACTCGGGCGTGCTGCGAAACAGTCTCGGCAGTAGACCGGCTTGTCGCCGCGCGGCTGAAACGGAACTTCCGCTACGCCGCCGCATTGGCTGCAGGTGGCCTTGAACATCTCGCGCTGGCTCTGGCCGCCGCGGTTCGATCCGCTTCGACCGCCGCCGGCAGCTTTGCGCGCGGCGCGGCAATCGCCGCATCGGCTCGGCTTGTTCGCGAACCCTTTGCTCGCATAGAAGTCTTGTTCGTTCGCAGTGAACTGGAACGCGCGTCCGCAATCGACGCAGGTAAGAGTTTCATCGGTGTACATGTAGTCTCCTAAAAAATTTCTGCTACCGCCGGCCGCGATTACGACCGGCGTTCCTCTCCAGCGCGATAACGGTAGACGATGCGTCCCTTCGTCAGATCGTATGGCGAAACTTCGACGTCCACGTGGTCGCCAGGAAGAAGCTTAATGTGATGCCGGCGCAGGCGGCCGGCGATATGGGCTAAGATGGTATGTCCGTTATCCAACTCGACGGCGAAGGTCGTGCTGGGAAAGACTTGACGGATGCTGCCAAAGACCTCCAATGGAGCTTCCTTGGCATCTTTTGTGGTATTGACTTTCGGAACGCGCGGGCCGGCGTTCCGTTTTCTCGTGCGCTGCCTGATAGCGACTCCTTTACTGCTTCGACTTCAAGGGTGATGACGCGAACTTCCACCGCAACGGAAATAGCCATCCGGGCGATGGCGGTGGGCTTCGGTAACCGTTGAAGTGGAGATGCTTCTACCTGTCTTTCGGTGGGCGCTACTTCGACCACTCGAAAGATCGCGCTTGGGGGAGGAAAGGAATGTCTCATAGATTCCTCCCCGAATCAACCCCCTTCGACCCAAAGGAGCAAAAAAGGGTTGCATTCCGGCCGGCTGCGCCGGTGGAATTCGAACGCCGCAGAGCCGAAGCACGATAGGCTCTTTTGGGCTAGAGCGCGAACGAGGGTAAAGCGCTTCCAATCCTAGAACGCGCGGCGCTTCCGCCTCGGGAGCAAGGACGACTCAAACCATCAACCCAGTAGCGAAGGCCAGAACGCGCGCAAAACGCGAAGCAAAAACGTATCCGCCGCACGAGCATTTTGGAAGCCCTCTGAACGTTTGCCGCATCTGCGGCCAGAAGTATAGCTACGTTCAGCGGCCGTTCGGTCCGAGTGAGGCGACCAAAAGCTGAGGACGTCAATGCCCGGACGTGACGCCGTTGCGCTGCCGATCGCCGAACTCGTCATCAGTGGGGGCGTCAGGGGACTAAGCTGCCCCCAGCGTTCCGAACCGGTCTATGGAGGCTACGCGAACGGACGCGGCGATATCGTATTGTTCGCAAAAGGGATCGCCTTACGCGTCGACTTCAAGAACCAAACCGTGAAGGAGCGGCCACCCCTCAACGTCGGCGCGCAGGCGCGCTACGATGCCGCCGAGCCGGGCGAGGACTTTGCCTACGGTAATAAGGTCTTCCGGCGCTTGAGCCGCGAGCAGATCGCGGACATTTGCGCGGGCGGCTATTTTAGGATCGGCTCGAGATTCTAAATCGCCAAAAACGCCGGAAATAGCGCCTTTTTCGTTGAATTTCGATCGTTTTTGAAACCGTAGCCGACCGGTTCGGGTACTAGGGGTGTATGGCGACGACAAAAGTTCTTAATAAAGTGCGCACGCCCACCGCGGTGGATGATTCGATCAACGGAAGCGTCGAGCAAAGCACGTGCAACTATAGCTTGTACGGTACTTCGCTGGCGAGAAGCTTTATCTTCAGCGTACGTTAGCTCGGGTGTCTTCTCAATTGTTGCAGCCCTCTAGCCGGCGAGCGAACGTGCTTACCGGCCTGGGACTCGCGCTCATTCATCTCTGCGCCTTGGCGGCATTCGTTCCGGCGCTCTTTTCCTGGAGCGCCGTCGGCGCAGCCGCGGTCTTGGTTTATGTCACCGGGGGCCTCGGCGTGACGCTCGGCTTCCACCGATTGCTCACCCATCGCAGCCTGCGCTTGCCAAAAGGCATCGAGTATCTCGTCGCCGTGCTCGGCGTTCTCGCCCTTCAAGGTGGACCGATTGGCTGGGTTGCAACCCATCGTCGTCATCACGCAACCTCCGATCGAGCCGGCGATCCGCATGGCATGGATCGAGGTTTTTGGTGGGCCCACGTCGGTTGGCTCTTCTTGCCCAACCCGGGACGCCCGACGATCGAAGAGCAGCGCCGGCTCGCGGCAGACCTTGCGGCAGATCCGTTTTACCGGTTCTTGGAGAGAACTCCGCTGCTCTGGCAGCTTGCCCTCGGCGTGCTCCTTTTTGCCCTCGGCGGCTGGTCCTGGGTCGTGTGGGGCATCTTCGTTCGGCTCGTCGTCACATATCACATTACGTGGTTCGTGAACAGCGCCGCTCACTGGACGGGCTACCGCACGTTCCGCACGGGCGACCTTTCGACCAACAACTGGTGGGTCGCGCTGCTCGCCTGGGGTGAGGGCTGGCACAACAACCACCATGCCTTCCCATTTTCGGCCCGGCACGGTATGCGCTGGTTCGAATTCGATCTCACCTGGTTGACGATCCGCGCGTTACAGTTCGTCGGCATCGTGCGCAGCGTCAAGCTTCCGACGCGGGCGATGCTCGGCCGGCTTCGCGTCCTCCATCCGGCGAAGGTGCCGGCGGTCGCAGGCGCGCTGGCGCAGCGATACAACCCGAACTAGGTTTACGGAAGCCGGCGTTACTCCGGCTGCGGGACGATGCGTAGGTAAGGCTTAGGGGCCTTCCAGCCTTGCGGATAGATTTGCCGTGCCTCGTCGTCCGAGACCGCGCCCGCGATGATCACGTCCTCGCCCGGCTTCCAGTTCGCCGGCGTTGCGACTCTGTGTTTCGCGCTGAGCTGGAGCGAGTCGATCACGCGAAGCACTTCGTCGAAGTTTCGGCCGGTGGTCATCGGATAGACCAGCATGAGCTTTATTTTTTTGTCCGGCCCGATGATGAAGACCGTGCGCACCGTGGCGTTGTCGGCCGGCGTGCGGCCGAGCGACGTCTCACCGGAGTCCGCCGGAAGCATCCCGTAAAGTTTCGCGATCTCGAGGTTCGGGTCGCCGATCAACGGATAGTTGAGTTTGTGACCTTGCGTTTCTTCGATGTCGGCCGCCCATTTCGTATGGTCGCTTACCGGGTCGACGCTCAGCCCGATGATCTTCGTGTTGCGTTTGGAGAACTCGTCCTTCAGGCCCGCTAGATAGCCGAGCTCGGTCGTGCAGACCGGCGTGAAATCTTTCGGATGCGAGAACAGGACCGCCCAGCCGTTCCCGATCCACTCGTGAAAGTCGATCTTGCCCTCAGTCGTTTCGGCGACGAAGTTCGGCGCCGTATCGTTGATGCGCAACGAGCCCGCCGGGCCTTGGGTCGCAGTGGTGGTCATCAATATCCTCCCTTGAGCGAAGCTAACTTAGGAAAAGCAGTAGGAATCCGACGACGCGTCGCCGCCCTGCAAGCGGACCTGGTGGACGCGATACGCAGGATCGAACTCCACGAAAAACTTTTCGTCGAAGGCGATCTTGCCGTCGTTACCGACGTCGAGCTTGACCATCCAGTTCCCGACGCCGTCGGGATAGAACTGATCGTCCCACGCGCGATAGAGCGAGTTCGTGAAGTAAACGCGGCGTCCGTCGCGACTGATTTCGACCATCTGCGGTCCGCCGGCGAGCGGCACGCCGGGCTTCGCCGGGTGCGGCGTGCGCTTGACGATGCCGCCGATGCGCACGGAGCCGACGAATTTCGGATTGAATGGATCGCCGACGTCGTACTGTCGCATCTCGCCCGTTCCCCAACACGAGGCGTAGAGATACCGGTCGTCGACGGAAAGATCGATGTCGCTCAGCAGCGGGGGAACCGCAGCGAAGCCTTTGAGCATATCCGGCAGTTGACCCGGATCGGCCGGCTCGGCCGGAATCTCGATCACTTTGGTCGCGGTCCACTCGCCGTTCTTGCGGTGCCAAAGCCAGATCGAACTCGACAGATCCTTGAGCGAGACGACGACGCCGGCGAAGCCCCATTCGTTGTTCGGATCGTGCGACGGACGCAGCTCGAGCACCATCTGCTGCTCGGCGCCGAGGTCGATGCTCTGTTTTTGCTTGCGGCTCTTGAGATCCCAGAAATGCAGATGGTGGCCGTACTTACCGCCGAGCAGCAGTTCGGGATTGAGGCCGTCCTCGATCATCTTGGGCGTGCCCCATTCGCTCGTGATCATGACGTCGCGGTTGAGGTGCCACCAAAAATCGTACGCAAGATACTGGGAGCCGCGATCCTTCTCCCACGGGCCAATGATGTCGAACGTGTCGCAATCCAGCATGAAGATGCCGCCGGGTCCGTCGCCGTCGGCATTGCCAAGCGCGCTGACGTAGATTGCGTCGGGCCCGCAGTGCACGGTGTGCGGGCGTGAGTACCCCGTGCGCTCGATAATTTCTTCCGGCTCGATCACGCGCACGATGCGCGGTTGCGATGGATCGGGCTTCGTATCGACGATGTGGATTCGCGAAGAGCGCAGCCCCGGCACGATGAGGTAGCGCCGCTCGACGTGCGGGTGCGGCGCAAACGGACAGAGTGCCGCGCTGCACGCGTTCCAGCCGAAGTGGTGCAGCTCGTCGCCGGCTTTCGGGAGCGCGACTCCGCCGATCGGCTGCGCGTAACGCGGGGACGCGGGATCGGTGTCGACGACGGCGAGCCGGTCGGAAATGCCGTTCGCCGTCGCGCTGAGCAGCGCGACGTACGCGAGGGTCTCGGGCGGGGCCTTGATGGCGTCCTTCGGGGAAGCGTAAAAGGTCGGGTCGGGCTTCAAAAGCTGCATGAGAGGCTCCTTATCCGATTTATTGACCTAGGTCTCCTTTTTGATCCCGAGACGGCCGGCCGCCACCGGTAAAGTCAGCTGACGAGGGCGATGATGCCGGTCAGGATGAGTGCGGCGGCCCAGACGAGGTCCAGGTTTACCCAACCCGTACGCAAGAAACGCACGCCGACCTTCGTGTAGACGATCAGCGCGATCGCCGTCGCCGCGAGCACGTAGCCGAGCGTATGTACGCCGACCATCAGCCAGCCGGTGAAGACCGCGCCGTGAGCCGCTTGGGCGCCAGGCATCGGCATAGCCATCCCGCTCGCGGCGTTCGTACGACCGGCCATGACGAACGGCAGCAGCATGAGTCCCGCGCCGTGCGCGCTCGACATCAAAAATCCCCAGAGCGTCAGCCCCCAGAATCCGACGCGCATGCCGACCCAACGAACGTGTCGCGCGCGCCCGAGCCGGTAGAGACCGAACCCGATCAAGACCGCGGCGGCTGCGAAGTGCACGGCGCGATGCGGGAACGCAGCGGCAGCGTACACGGCAACCAGCACGACGAGCGCGACGGAGATAACGTGACCCAGCGTCAGCGGCACGAGCGCGCGCAGCACGGCCGTAGCGCTGCGCTCTTGGAAGCCTAGCCCAACGGCGAAGAGCCAGCCCATGCCGGGATTGAGCCCATGATAACAACCGAGCAGGAAGAGCGTCAGCCAAACGAATCGATCGCTCACGGTCCGCTCGCCGACGTCCCGCGCTACGAAATGGCTACGGCGGCCGTCCTCGTTGAACCGGTCATCGTTTCAGGGCGCACTGGTTGACCCCGGTTTCGAGCTCCGCGACTCGTTGTTCGGAGGCCTCGCCGCCCAAATTCACGCGCCGAATCTCGGCATATTCGGCCGGCTGCGAACTCTTCGCAACGGCCGAACTCACGCGCTCGACGAATGCGGTGCGGTCGCTTGCAAGCTGTGCGGTTAGAAGATCGCCCAGGGTTCTCACGCAGGCGCCGTTCGCATCGTAGTCCGAGATGGAACCGGCGTGCGCGGGTAGGGCGGCCATCGAGGGATCGCACTTTGCCAACACGCCGGTGAGCGATTCGTAAAGATGCTCGGTCCACTCCAGCGCGTGATTGCCAAGGTCGGGGCGCCCGACGCCGCTGGGGAGCAGCGTGTCGCCGCTGATGAGATAGCGATCGCCAACGCTGAAGGCCGTACTTCCGAGCGTATGGCCGGGTACGGGCAACGACAGCACGCGAATTGGAGTCTCACCGACTTCGATCGTTCGCGGAATGGCCTCGCGACGCACCGTGCCGCCTTCGGCATCCTCGTCGGCCAGGTAGTACGGGGCAACTCCGGAGGCGAGCTTCGAGCTTCCGGAGATGTGGTCGGCATGAAGGTGCGTGTCGGCAGCGCCGATCAAAGCAACGCCGAGGCGTTCGCAGAGCTCGCGATAGGAATCGGTGAAGCGGGTGGAATCGATTGCCAGCGCTTGGTTTCCCGAGACGACGAGATACGAAAGACATCCCTTGGCGGGGCGCACGATCTGATAGATCGCGAACGCTTCGCCGGGCGCGCTCACCCGAACCACCCGATGGTAGGTGGCCCAGGCGGCCATGCCTCCGGCGACGATGCCGGCGTGAATTCCGCGCTCGCGCAAGATCTCGGCAATATCGACCGCCGATATTCCGCGCGCGCACAGAACGTGAACGTTGCGCGCGTCTTCGGGCAACCGCGCGACCGCAGCATCCGGGTCGCCTTCAAACTCGTCGTAGGGAACGTTGAGATACTGCGCGCCCGGGCCTTCGGGATGCCAGCGCGCCGCCGGGCCCGGATCGCGCGTGTCGAGTATTACATCCCCGCTCCGCTCCGAAGCGGTCAGCAGGCGGTCGAGGGCCGAAACGTCGATATCCATCGTCCCTTCATTCGTGCCCGAACGTTACCAATTCCCTGCCATGGAGCGGCTAGGCGGTAACCGCCACGGCCGAGATGCAAGAGGCGAACGTTGCTTCCAGGAGACGTGCGTCAATGCTGCCGGCCGCGCCGATCGCCACGATCTGCGTGCGGCGTTCGCGCTTGCCCCAGCTATCTTGGAGCGAAACGTCGACGCGTCTTCCGACAACCTGCAGCACGGCCGGCCGGTCCGGCGAGTCCGTCGTATAGACGACGCCCTTCACCCGATAAACGTTGCCCGGAAGCCCGCGGGCCGCGTGACGCAAGGCATCGAGCGAGAGCGGCCGATCCGTTTCGTAACTCCAGGTGCCGAACACGTCCGAATTCGCGCGCTCGTGACGATCCGCGTGCGCCTGCTCGTGCGCCCGGGCCGGATCGAAGCGCCCCGCGGAGAGGAGTATCTCGAAGGGAACCTCGCAATAGTCCGTTTCGACGATGCGCAGCCGGTTGAAGTGCGCGTTGAGCCACGCTCGAGCCAAAGCGACGCGCTCCGGCCCCGCGAGGCCGACCTTGTTGAGGACGAGCATATCTGCAAACCCAACTTGGCGCAGCTTGAGATCCATGAGCGGCGGATATTCCGGATATGCGAAGAGTTGGTCCGCATCGATCACGCACGTCACGCTATCGAGCCGAACCCGGTCGCGAAGTCCGCAATCGTTGAACGTCAGGAAGATTCCGGCGGGATCGGCGACGCCGCTGGCTTCGAGGATGACGTATTCAACGGCTTCGGGGCGTGCGAGCAAGGACTCGACCGAAGCAACGAGATCGTCGCGGATTTCGCAGCAGACGCAGCCGTTCGCGAGGCTCAACGTGTTGGCCTCGACGCCGACGACGAGCTCGGCGTCGATATTAATGGCGCCGAAATCATTAACGAGGACCCCGACCCGCAGACCGTGGTCCCCATTGAGGATACGATTGAGCAGCGTCGTCTTTCCGGCCCCGAGAAAGCCGGTCAGAACGGTGATCGGGACGCTCATTTCTTGATGAACTTGCTCAGGTCGATGTTTAGCGCCTTGGCCATGTCGACGAGGCTGACGAGTTCCGGGTTCGAGAGCGTCGTTCGCGGCTCTCGATAGACGTCCGGTGGATAGTAGACTTTCGGATCGATCTCGAGGTCGCGCGTGAGCTGCTCCTGTTGCCGTTCGCGCGGCAGCCGCGGCTGCGGAACGACGCCTTGGCCCGTTGCCACCGGCAGCGGATCGCCGAAGAGCAGCGTGGGATTCGGTAGCGCTGAGCCGGTGAAGCCGGGCAATGCGGCCATCCTGTGCCAGATCGCATCCTTGGTCACATTAACGACGGCAACGTCGGGTGCGCCGTAGAGAAAGAGCCCATCCCAATGCGCCCGGATGTCGGCGCTCGTTTCGTTCATCGTGTCGTTGTCGAACGCCATATGCGTCGTCATGGCGCAGCGTGGATTGACCTGCTTGATGAGGTAGCCCGCGCCGTAGGTCGGAGTGTGGTGGATGTCCACCGTATAGTTGTACAGAATCTCCGGCAGCCCGTACTTGTACAGATTGATCTTCGCCAGGTCCGGTTGGCTCTCGGTTACGAAGACGTCGACGCCTTTCGCATACTTGGCCGTCAGTTCGTCCGGGCGTCCGTCGCCGGTCCAGACAAACGACAAGCCGTTCCAATCCAAACGGTATGCGGAGGCGCCGTCCTTGGCGTGCGAACGCCGCCAGTGCCTGATCGTGACCCCGTTCTTGTCATAGCAGACGCCGTTTTCATCTTTCCAATCGAACTCGTTGACCTCCACTTCATAGCCGTCGCCGATCGGGCAAGCGTCGAACGCTTCCAGGTGCCACCTCAGCATCTGTTTCATGCCGGCGACCATGGCTTTTGTGCCGAGTTCCGGCGTGCGTCCGGACGGTCCGGTGACGCGCAGCGGCATCGTCCAGCGTCCGCCCCACGCCGAGAACGGTAAGAGATACGACAGATCGTGATAGTGATCGACGTGAAGGTGCGAGATGAAGATGTCGTTGATGTTCGGTATCGGGACGCCCATCGAAAGGATATTCTTGATGCAGCCAGGGCCGAAGTCGAAGAAGAAACGGTCGCCGTTTCCCAGCTCGACCATGATGCACGTGCCGGCCTGATCGCGCCGCGGCGGGTAGGGGCAACTGCCTACGAACGAGATGCGCATCTCATCGGCTCCGAGAACCTCGGTGCCCGGAAAATAGTTGTTTCGGCTCTTGATGCCGGGCGTTGGCCGGTAGTACGGGGGGAACTGCAGTCCCGCGCCGACCCCTCCGCCGTACGGACTTGTTGGCATCTCTGACATTACTGCGCTCCTATCTTCTCGCTGCATCGACGTTTCCAACTTGGGACACCATGACAGAGTCCCCTTCAATCCATCTCCAGAGGGTGATAGAGTCTCACGAATAGGAGGAGGACGTTATGCCGGGTGAAGACACACCGGCAGCATAAGATGGAAGCCCTCGATCTCAAGACCGCGATGGCGTTGACACCCGATGAGGTGCTGCGGAAATTGGATTCGTCGCTCGCCGGGCTTACGCCGGTCGAGGCGCAAGCCCGGCTTCGAAAGACCGGGCCAAACGAGATCGAGGAGAACAAACCTAGCTGGCCGGCGACCCTGGCGCGGCAGTTCAACAATCCGTTCCTCCTCCTCTTGGTCGCGACGGCGGTCCTCTCGCTCTGTCTCCACGATCGTTCCGATGCACTGATCATTTTGGCGATCGTCGTGCTCAGCGTCGGCTTGAGCTTCGCCAACGAGTTCAGCTCCGAGACGGCCGTCGCTGACCTGCGCGCGCGCGTGCAGCGCAAGGCGGTGGCGGTACGCGGCGGCAAGCGGGAAAGCGTTGACGTCGCGGAGCTCGTTCCCGGTGACGTCGTCGAACTTGCGGTCGGCGATATCGTTCCAGCCGATCTGCGCCTCCTCGAC
Organism: Candidatus Binatia bacterium; assembly: GCA_035541935.1. Classification (GTDB taxonomy): domain Bacteria; phylum Vulcanimicrobiota; class Vulcanimicrobiia; order Vulcanimicrobiales; family Vulcanimicrobiaceae; genus Cybelea. The sequence goes on from DATKMJ010000021.1 coordinate 103,522, forward strand.
ATTCGCGAGCTCGCGTGCAACGAAGCCGCACTGACCGGAGAGGCCGAGCCGGCCGAGAAATCGGTCGCGGCGGGAAGCGCTGCCGATTCGGGCTTGGGCTGCTGTGCCTATTCCGGAACGGTCGTGACGAACGGCGTGGCAACCGGCGTCGTCGTCGCCACCGGGCGCTCCACGGCAATCGGCTCGATCGCACACAAGCTTTCGGAGCGCCCTCCGCAGACGGCGTTCGAACAAGGACTACGCAGCTTCTCGTTGCTGCTCGTGCGAATCACGGTGATCCTGACCGTTGCTATCTTCGCCGGAAACGCGCTGCTGCACCATTCGTTGATCGAGTCGTTATTGTTCGCGCTGGCGATCGCGATCGGCATCACGCCGCAGCTGCTGCCCGCGATCGTCACGGTCAGCCTGTCGGCGGGAGCGCGCCAGATCGCTAAAAAGTCGGTTATCGTCAAACGGCTGGTAAGTATCGAGGATCTCGGGAACATTGAGATCCTCTTCACCGACAAGACCGGAACGCTGACCCAAGGGAAGATCTCGTTCCGCTACGGCGTCGACGCCGGCGGCGCGACCGCGGAGAAAATCCTCGTTCTGGGCTTATTGTGCACCGACGTTATCGTCGAAGATGGCCGCATCGTCAGCGGCAATGCCCTCGACGTCGCGCTCTGGGAGGCTGCGACGCCGGAGCAGCGGCAGGCCGCGGGAACCTATCGCGTGCTCGATCGCGCGCCGTTCGACTATCATCGTCAGATGATGTCGGTTCTCGTCGAAACGCCCGACGGGCATCGGCTGCTCCTCGCCAAAGGCGCACCGGAGGCGATCGAAGCGCGCTGCCCCGAGCCGGACGATCGGTTCGAGGCGCTGACCGATCGCGAGTTGGAGAGCGGCAACCGGACGATCGTCCTCGCGCAGCGCGACGCGAGCTCGCTGTCGGCCATTTCCCCCGACGACGAACGCGACTTCGCGCCGATCGGTCTCTTGGCGTTCGCCGACGAGCCAAAGGCCGGCGCCGCCGACAGCTTGCGGAAGCTCGCAGCCCTTGGCGTGCAGCTCAAGGTCGTTACGGGCGACAGCGACCGCACGGCGCAGGTGGTCTGCCGCGAACTCGGTTTGTCGGTTACCGGCGTGCTCACCGGCATGCAGCTCGCCGCGATGACCGACGCCGAGCTCGGCGGCGTTCTCGATCGCACGACGATCTTCGCGCGCGTCACGCCCGACCAAAAGTCGCGCATCATCAAGCTGCAGCGCGCCGCCGGAAAAGACGTCGGCTTCCTCGGGGACGGCGTCAACGACGCGGAGGCGATCCACGACGCCGACGTCGGCATTTCGGTCGACTCGGCAACCGACGTTGCAAAGGACGCCGCCGACATCGTCTTGCTCGAGAAAGATCTCAACATCTTGGCCGACGGCGTCGTCGAAGGCCGCCGCATCTTCGCCAATACGACGAAGTACGTGCTGATGGGGACCTCGTCGAACTTCGGCAATATGTTCAGCGCCGCGGGCGCGTCGCTTATCCTGCCCTTCCTCCCGATGCTGCCGTCGCAGATCTTACTCAATAACCTGCTTTACGACGCGAGCGAGATGGCCATTCCCACCGACAACGTCGATGAAGATCAGCTGCAGCGCCCGGCGCACTGGGACATGCGGTTCATCGAGCGCTTCATGCTCGTCTTCGGGCCGATCTCCTCGATCTTCGATTTTCTGACCTTTTGGGTCATGCTGAGCCTATTTCACGCGGGCCCGAAGCTCTTCCACACGGGCTGGTTCGTCGAGTCGCTCTCGACGCAGTCGCTGGTGATCTTCCTCATCCGCACTCGCCGGGTGCCGTTCTTTACCAGCCACGCCAGCTGGCAGCTCGCGGTAACGACGTCTGCCGTGGTCGCTCTCGGGATCGCCCTGCCCTTCACTCCACTCGCGCACGTGATAGGCTTCGTCCCGTTGCCGCCGCGCTTTTTCGTCGTCCTCGGGCTCATGATCGTGGTCTATCTCGGCTTGATAGAGTTAGGCAAGCTGTTGTTTTACAAAAGCTCCGCCGGCGCCCTTCCGCGGATTTTCTCACGCGGCTTGTAGGCTGGTGTCTCAAGGCCATCTACGGTGCTCGAGGCGCTCGTCTCGGTGACGAGGTGAACGTTTCCCCGGAGATCGTCTGGAAGGGCGAATAAATACGAACGAGATCACAGTCCAAATTGGCGCGGGCCGTGCGGTTGCTGCATTTCTGAGCGTTCCGGAGAAAGCGGCGGGGCTGGTCCTCTTCGCGCACGGCAGCGGCAGCGGCCGGCACAGCCCACGTAATCGATTCGTGGCCGACATGCTCAACGATGGCGGCTTGGCCACGCTGCTGCTCGATCTGCTCACGCCGCAAGAGGAGGAGATCGATCGCCGAACGGCCGCGTTGCGCTTCGATATCGGTTTGTTGGCCGGCCGTTTGGTTGCCGTGACGCGCTGGGTCCGTACCCAACCGTCGCTCGAGAGCCTAAAGCTAGGTTATTTCGGGGCGAGCACCGGCGCCGCTGCCGCGCTCGTGGCGGCTGCAGCTTTGACCGATGAAATCAGCGCCGTCGTTTCGCGCGGCGGTCGCCCCGATCTCGCAGGAGAGCACCTCCGCAAGGTTCGAGCGCCGACCCTGTTCATCGTAGGAGCTCAGGACACCGCCGTCATCGGCCTCAACCGTGCGGCATCGGCAATGATGAGCGTCGAGCGAGAGCTCGTCATTGTTCCGGGCGCGACGCATTTGTTCGAAGAGCCCGGGACGCTTGCCGAAGCGGCTCGGCTTTCGCGAGCTTGGTTCCGGCGCTATCTCACACGAGGAGTCGGAGGGACGA
>DATKMJ010000022.1 GCA_035541935.1 Candidatus Binatia bacterium
GCGCCGCGTCGGCCGCGCGACCTTCGTTCCGGCGCTCTTCAACCTCAACGAGCCGCTGCTCTTCGCAGCGCCGATCGTCTTCAATCCTCACTTGATTCTTCCGTTCGTCGCCGCGCCGCTCGTGCTCGCCACGATTACGTACGCGGCGGTCGCCAGCGGCATCGTCGCGCGCGCGGCGTTTTACGTGCCGTCGTCGGTTCCGACGTTCGTCTCGACGTATCTCGCCACGCAGGATCTGCGCGCCGTAGCGCTCGCGGCGGTCAACATCGCGATCGCGACGCTCATCTACTATCCATTCGTGCGCGCCTACGAACGGCATCTCGCAGAGTGATCGCCGGCCTCTGCGACGCGTTCGGGATCGACGGCGCCCTGCGGCAGAAGGCGCTCGCCGCGTACGAGCGCGTCGCCGGCGTTCGGTACGACGCGCAGCGCCGCGTCGGACAGCGAGTCTTGGCGGCGTTTCTCGAGGAAGGCATCGTCGAGAGCGACTTTGCGGCGACGACCGGCTACGGCTACGACGACGCGGGACGCCGGCGATATGAGTCGCTGCTCGCGCGCGTGCTCGGCGCGGAGCGGGCGCTGGCGCGCCTCTCGATCGTCAGCGGGACCCACGCGATCGTCGCGGCGCTCGCGGCGTGCACGCCGCCCGGCAAGACGCTGCTCTCGATCTCGGGCCGGCCGTACGACACGCTGCGCAACGCAATCTGCGATGCGCCGCACTCGCTCGCGAGCTCCGGCATCGAGTACCGTGAGGTCGAGCTCGGCGCGGACGGAGGCATCGACGAGGATGCGATCGCCGGCGCGCTCGCGCGGTACGACGTCGCGACCGTCTTCATCCAGCGTTCGCGCGGGTACGCTCCGCGCCGATCGCTCTTCGTGCGCGAGTGCGAGCGAGGCGCGGCCGCCGTCAAGCGCGCCGCGCCGCAGACGAACGTGCTCGTCGACAACTGCTACGGCGAACTCGTCGAAGAGCGCGAGCCCACGCAGGCCGGCGCCGACCTCGTGATGGGATCGCTCATCAAGAATTTCGGCGGAGCGATTGCGCCCGCCGGCGCGTACGTCGCGGGGCGGGCCGAACTCGTCGATCGCGTCGCGGCCCGCCTCTTCGCGCCGGGGTTGGGAGCCGCACTCGGCCCAACGCTCGGCTTTAGCCGGGCGCTCTGTCAGGGTCTCTTCGTTGCCCCGCTGATCGTCGAGCAGTCGCTGCGCGGACTCGACTTTTTCGCAGCGCTCTTCGAATCGATCGGCTATGCGGTCGACCCGGCGCCCGGCGCGCCCCGCACCGACATCGTGCAGGCGATACGGCTGGGGTCGCCCGAGAGGCTGCAGCGCTTTGCAACCGGGTTGCAGCAGGCGATGCCGGTCAACGCGCGGTTTCGCCCCGAGCCGGGAGCCGTTGCGGGCTACGCCGATCCCGTCTTGATGTCGTCGGGAGCCTTCATCGGCGGCGCGACGCTCGAGCTTTCGTGCGATGCGCCGATGCGCGCCCCGTTCGACGTCTACGTGCAGGGAGGGGTCACCGCGGAGCACGCCTGCCTTGGGGCGCTCTTCGCCGCGCGCGCGCTCGAAGGATAGGCCCAGCCAGGAGGGCCCGGCGGCGGCTAGAGAAGGGCTGGCGACCATGTACCTGCTCGAAGTGCTGAGCGGCCCGCTGGACGGCATGACCTGGCCGTTCGAACGGGAGATAACGATCGGGCGCGACGACGCGCAGGCCCAGGCATGCCTCGGGCTCGACCGCTACGTCTCGCGTCAGCACGCGCGCCTTCAGATCGAAGCCGGGGCGATCCGTCTGGTCGACCTCAGCAGCCGCAACGGAACGCAGCTCGAAGGGGAAGCCGTCGTCGGCGAGGTTCCCCTGCCGGTCGGCATGCCGTTCGTCGTGGGGCGCACGATTCTCCGGGTGACGCGCGCCTAAGGCACCTGCATGGAGAGTGCGGTTACGATTGCGCGGGCGCGCGAGCTGTTCGCGTCGCTGCCGCGTCCGCTCGGCTTCGTTCCGACGATGGGAGCGCTCCATGCGGGGCATCTCGAACTCGTCCGCCGAGCTCGCCTGGCGTGCGCCGGCGTTGCAGCCTCGATCTTCGTCAATCCAATGCAGTTCGCGCCGAACGAGGATCTCGCGAGATATCCCCGCGATCCCGGCGGCGATGCGGCGAAGCTCGAAGCGGCGGGCGTCGACGCGCTCTTCGCGCCCGATGCGACGGCGATGTACGGCGGCGACTTCGCTTGCTTCGTCGAGCCGGGTCCGATCGGGAGCGCCTTCGAGGGAGCCTATCGCCCGACGCACTTCCGCGGGGTGGCGACGGTCATCGCGAAGCTTCTCAATATCGCGCGTCCCGACGTTCTCTTTCTCGGGCAGAAGGACGCGCAGCAAGCCGTGCTCGTGCGGAAGATGATCGGCGATTTGAATTTCGGCGTCGACGTCGAGGTCGTGCCGACCGTGCGCGAGAGCGACGGCGTGGCGATGTCGAGCCGCAATCGTTACCTCGACGCGGCGCAGCGCGCCGCCGCACCCACGCTCTACCGCGCGCTGCGGTCGGTGCGGGACGCACTCGAGCGCGGCGCCGAGAAGCGCGAAGCGATCGACGAAGCGGCGGAGCCGTTGCGCGCGGTCGCCGAGATCGACTACATCGACGTCGTCGACGCGCGCGATTTCGCGCCGCTCGAGCGGCTGAGGCCGCCGGCCTTCGTCATCGGAGCAGCCCGCTTCGGGACGACGCGCCTGATCGACAACCTGTGGATCGAGCGATGAAGGGCGCGCGGATTCTCCTCGGCGTCGGCGGCGGCATCGCGGCCTACAAGGCCGCGGCACTCACGAGCACGCTCGTTCAACGCGGGGCGATCGTCGACGTCGTGATGACCGCCGCGGCCGAACGTTTCGTCGCGCCGTTGACCTTCGCGTCGCTGACCGCCCGGCCGGTCTACTCGTCGCTCTGGGATGCGCCCGAGCGGATTCCGCACATTCGCCTCGTTCGCGAAGCGGACGTCGCACTCGTCGCGCCGGCGACGGCGAACCTGCTCGCCAAGTTAGCGACGGGCATCGCCGACGATCTGCTGACGACCGCGCTGCTTGCGGCGCGCATTCCGCGGATTCTCGCGCCGGCGATGAACGCGGCGATGTACGAAGACGCGGCGACGCAGGCAAACCTCGAAGCGCTGCGCGCGCGCGGCTACGAGATCGTCGATCCGGAGCGAGGATTTCTCGCCGAGCGCGAGATCGGCATCGGCCGTCTCGCGAGCGAGGAGCGCCTGCTCGATGCGCTGGAGACGGCGCTCGCGCGCCGGCGATCGCTGCGAGGGAAGCGGGTTGCGATCACCGGAGGTCCGACGCGAGAACCGTTCGATCCGATTCGTTTCTTGAGCAACGCCTCGACGGGCGCGACGGCGATCGCGCTCGCGCGCGAGGCGGCGCTGCGCGGCGCGGAGGTGACGCTGCTGCTCGGTCCGACTTTGCTCGATCCGCCGGCGGGCGTCGACGTCGTGCGCGTCACGACGGCGAACGAGCTGTACGAGGCGGCGCTCGCGCGCGCGACCGGCGCCGACCTCGTGATCGCGACCGCTGCCGTCGCCGACTGGCGTCCGGCGGAGCGTTCGGAATCGAAGTTGAGCAAGACCGGCGAAGGACTCACCGTGCGTCTCGAACCCAACCCCGACGTTCTCGCTGCGCTCGGCGAGCGAAAGGGCTCGACGTTCCTGGTCGGCTTCGCGGCCGAGACCGGAGAGCACGAGACGAGAGCGCGGGAGAAGCTGCGCCGCAAACGCCTCGATGCGATCGCCGTGAACGACGTGCGCGGCGAGCGCGGTTTCGGAACCGGCCAGAACGAGCTCGTGCTGCTGTGGGGTGAGGACGGACGGCGCGAACTCGGCAGAGCCGACAAAGCAACGCTCGCGGCGCGGCTGCTCGACGCCGTCGAGGAACGGATGCGATGCTCCTGACGATCGACGTCGGCAACACCGAGACGAAGCTGGGGTGCTTTGCCGGCTCCGAGCTCGAGCAGACGTGGCGCGTCACGACGGAGCTGCGCCGTACGCCCGACGAGTACGGCGTATTCTTCACGCAGCTCTTCGCCACGAGCGATCTCGAGTCGAGCGCGATCGATGCGGTGGCGATCGCGAGCGTCGTGCCGCAGCTCGATCTCGTGCTCGACGCGGCATGCCGGCGCTTCTTCGGCGTCGAGCCGATCTTTTTGAGAGCCGATCGCCAGCGGCTGATGACCATCGCCACCGATACTCCCGCCGAGGTCGGGGCGGATCTCGTCGCGGCCGCGATCGGCGGACGCGCGCGCTTCGGAACGCCGCTGATCGTCGTGAGCTTCGGGACGGCGACGGTCTTCATCGCGCTCTCCGCGGCGGGCGAGTATCTCGGCGTCGCGATCGCGCCGGGCATCGCCGTCTCGATGGAAGCGCTGATCGGCCGGACCGCGAAGCTTCCGCAGGTTGGGCTCGAAGCGCCGCGCGCGACGATCGGGCGGAACACGAACGACGCGCTCCAAAGCGGCATCGTCTACGGGTTCGTCGGCCAGGTCGAAGCGATCGTCGCGCGGATGCGCGCCGAGATGGGCGCGGACGCGCGCGTCGTCGCAACCGGCGGGCTCGCCGAGATCGTCGCCAAGCAGACGCGGGTCGTCGCCGCCGTCGATCCGCACTTGAGCCTGGTCGGGCTGGAACTCTTTTACCGTGCCGCGAACCCCTGACGCGATGAGCCCGGCGCCCCTGAAGATCGGTTCGATCGAGATCTGGCCACCGCTGGTTCTTGCGCCGATGTCCGGCGTGACGAACCGAACGATGCGCGCGCTCTATCGTCCCTTCGGCTTGGGGTTGACCGTCACGGAGTTCGTCTCGAGCAACGCCCTCAAGTACGGAAGCCGCCGAACGATGGAGATGATCGATCAGCACGGGCTCGAGAAGCCCGTTTCAACGCAGCTCTGGGGCGACGACCCGAAGACGATGGCAGACGCCGCGCGGGTCGTGCGCGAGTGCGGAGCCGACATCGTCGACATCAATTTCGGATGTCCGGCGCCGAAGGTTACGAAGACGAACGGCGGGTCGGCCTGCCTGCGCGATCCCGATCGCTGCGAGGCGATCATGCGCGCGGTCGTCGCCGCGGTCGACTGTCCCGTCACGATGAAGATGCGGCTCGGCTGGAGCGAAGACGCGCTCGTCTACCTCGAGGTCGCGCGCCGGGCCCAGGACGCCGGCGTACGGGCGTTGACGCTCCACGCGCGCACCGCCAAGCAATTCTACCGCGGCGAGGCCGACTGGGAGCACGTCGCTCGGCTCAAGCGCGGCGTCGACATACCGGTCATCGGCAACGGCGACCTCGACGATCCGCACCTCGCGATGCGCCGCATGCGCGAGAGCGGCGCCGATGGGATCATGCTCGGGCGCGCGACGCTCGGGAACCCCTGGCTGATCTCACAGATTCGCGATCTGATGGAAGGGCGCGAGGCGCGTCCGCTTCCGGAGCCGGCCGATCGCTTGCGCTTTGCAATCGTTCACTATCGGACGATGGTGGCCGAGCTCGGCGAGGCCCGCGCCGTTCCGCAGATGCGCAAGCACGTCGCGCTCTACCTCAAGGGAATTCCCGGCGCCGCCGTTCTGCGCGAGCGGATCATGCGCATCGAGCGCGCCGGCGAAACGATCGCGGTCATCGAAGAGACGATCGATCGCCTGCGTTCCGCGCCGCCGGTTGCCGCATGACGATGGAGCCGTCCGTCTCGCGCGCCGCGGCCGAGCTGTACGGCGCCGCGACTCCGGAGGCGCTCGCCGCGGAGACGTACGAGAATTACAAAGAGTTCGTCAATCCGGCGCTCGCGCGGGTGATGAAGGTCTCCGGCTCTCCCGTCGAGGTGCGCGCGAGCGGCAGCACGATCTGGGATCAGAACGGGAAGGCCTATCTCGATTTCGCGGGCGGTTACGGCGTCTTCACCTTAGGATACTTGCATCCGCGCGTCGTCGAGGCGGTGCGCGCCCAACTCGAGTTGATCGCGCTTTCGGGCAAGACGATGTTCAACGTGCTGCTGGGCCGCGCGGCGCGACGGTTGGCCGAACTCGCGCCGGGCGATCTGAGAATCTCGTTCTGGTGCAACAGCGGAACCGAGGCTATCGAAGGTGCGATCAAACTCGCGCGTGCCGCGACGGGACGGGCGAAGGTCGTCGGAACGCTCGACGCGTTTCACGGCAAGACGCTTGGCGCGCTCTCCGTCAGCGGGCGAGAGACCTTTCAGACGCCCTTCCGCCCCTTGCTCGCGGATTCGGCCTCGGTGCCGTACGGCGAGACGAGCGGTCTCGAGAAGGCGCTCCGCGACGCCGCGGCGTTCGTCGTCGAACCGGTGCAGGGTGAGGGCGGGGTGCACGTGCCTCCGGCGGGATATCTGCGCGAGGTGCGCGAGATCTGCGACCGCACCGGCGCGCTCTTCATCGCCGACGAGATTCAAACGGGCCTCGGGCGTTGCGGATACCGCTTCGCGTGCGACCGCGACGAGGTCGTGCCCGACGTGATGACGCTCGCGAAGGGCCTCTCCGGCGGCGTCGTGCCGGTCGGCGCGTTCATCGCGCGCCCCGATCCTTGGAACCGCGCGTTCGGCCACGCACCGCTGCTCCACACCTCGACCTTCGGCGGAAACGAATTAGCCTGCGCCGCGGCGCTCGCGGCGATGGACGTTCTCGAGGAAGAAGCGCTTGCCGGATCGGCGCGCATCCGCGGCGAGCGGTTGCTGCGCGGCGCGCAGGCGATCGCGCGCGAGTACCCGGCGGTCGTGCGCGAGGCGCGCGGTTTGGGACTGCTCGTCGGCGTCGAGCTGACGAACGAAGGGTATGGCGGGTCGATCATTCCCGAGATGCTCAAGCACGGCGTCACCGCAGCCTGGACGCTCAACGCGCAGCGCGTCATTCGACTCGAGCCGCCGCTGATCGTCAGCGCGCTCGAGGTCGACACGGCCCTCGGCGCGTTGCGCGCCGGAGTTGCGACCGCGCTCGAGCGGCTCGGCACGCTCTAGCGACGCCGCGATGCCGTATGTCGAGAGCACGATCGCGATCGCCGCGCCGGCTCGCCTGGTCTACGAGCTCGCGAAGGATCAGGAACGGTTTCCGCAGTTCATGCCCGACGTCGAGACGGTGACGGTGCTCGAGCGCACGCCGGCCGGCGCGATCTCGCGCTGGAAGACCCTCGTCGAGGAAGCGCCGATCGAATGGACCGAAGAGGACAGCTTCGACGATGCGGCGCTGCGAATCGACTACCGTCTGCTCGAAGGCGACCTCGACAAGTTCGAGGGGGCATGGACGTTCGAGGAGACCGGCGGCGTCACGAACGTCGTGCTCGGCGTCGAGTACGACTTCGGCGTGCCGACGCTCGCCGAGCTCATCGGCCCGACGCTGCAGAAGAAGGTCCGCGAGAACAGCGAGATGATGCTGCAGGCCCTCAAGCGCCAGGCGGAGCAAGCGGTTTCGTAAAGATGAACAAGTTCTGCTTCGTCATCCATCCGCTCTCGCTGCAGGACATCGAGCGTTACGAGCCCGGCGCGAAGGGCAAGGGCGAGCCGATCCTGCGCAAGATCATGGAGTGGATGCCGCCGTACGCGGCCGTGCACGTCACCGGCGTTCGCACCCCCGATGGCCGCGAAACCGAAGGCTGGTTCGTCGCGGCGACGCTGCTGCCGCAACAGGTCGTCGATTTTCCGCGCGAAGAGGTCTATCGCAAGGTTCTCGGCGCGATCGAGATCGGCGCGCAGCTCGGCGCGCAGATCGCCGGACTCGGCGCGTTCACCGGCGTCGTCGGCGATGCAGGCGTGACGATCAACGCGCGCTCGCCGATCCCGGTGACGACCGGCAACTCTTTGACGATTGCCTCCGGCGTGCAGAGCCTCTTTCGCGGCGCGCGGGAGATGGGAATCGACACGGCCGAGTGCACCGCCGCCGTGATCGGCGCGACCGGTTCGATCGGCGCGGCCTGCGTGCGCTTGATCGCGCCGCACGTGCGCCGCATCGTCCTCGTCGCGCGCAACGAGACGCGCCTGCGCAACTTCCACCAGGAGGCTGGGCCGTCGCTGCCGTGCGAGACGGAGTACACGACCGACGTCGCCTCCGCGGTGCGGAAATCGCGGCTCGTCCTGACCGCGACGAGTTCCACACAAGACGTCATCGAACCCGAGGATCTGCTGCCGGGCGCGGTCGTCTGCGAGCTCTCGCTGCCGCACGACGTCAGCCGCCGCGTCGACGCGGAGCGGCCCGACGTGCTCGTGCTCGAGGGCGGAAACATGCGCGTGCCGGGAAACCCGCGCTTCGAGCGCGTCCGCGAACCGGGGACGGAGTTCGACTTGGGGCTTCCGCCGCGCACGGCCTTGGCGTGCATGAGCGAGACGATGATCCTCGCGCTCGAAGGGCGTTTCGAACCCTACACGCTCGGGCGCGGCATCAAGCTCGAAAAGGTGATCGAGATCCAAGAGATGGCGGCGCGCTGCGGCTTCGAGCTCGCCGACATGCGCGCGTTCGACGTCGCGATCACGCCGGAGAAGATCGCGGCGACGCGCGCCGCCGTTCGCGTATGAAGAAGGTAGTCTCCGTCTCGCTCGGATCGAGCGGCCGCGACCATCGCGCCCGGATCGATCTGATGGGCGAGGCGTTCGACATCTCGCGCGTCGGCACCGACGGCAAGCTCGACGTCGCGATCGCCAAGGTGCGCGAGCTCGACGGGCACGTCGACGCGATCGGGCTCGGAGGAATCGACGTCTATCTTTACGCCGGACGCCACCGGTACGCGCTGCGCGACGGCCTGCGTCTGCTCGAGGCCGCGAAAATCACGCCGGTCGTCGACGGCAGCGGACTGAAGAACACCCTCGAGCGCGAGACCGTGCGTTTCATGCAGGACGAGCTCGGCATGGACCTTCGCGGCAGACGCGTGCTGATGGTCAGCGCCCTCGATCGTTTCGGGATGGCGCAGGCGCTCGTCGACGCGGGTGCCGACGTGCTCTTCGGCGACTTCATCTTTGCGCTCGACAAGGACATGCCGGTGCGCGATCTCGGCGAGTTCGAGCGTTTGGCCGAGAAGTATCTCCCCGATGCCTGCAAGCTGCCGTTTCAGTTCTTCTATCCGACCGGAAAGAAGCAAGAGAAGCCGCCGGAGCCCAAATACCCGGCGTACTACGAGCAGGCCGAGATCATCGCCGGCGATTTCCATTTCATGCGGCAGTTCATGCCGGAGCGGCTCGACGGAAAGATCGTGTTGACGAACACCGTTACGCAAGCCAACGTGGAAGAGCTCGCGCAGCGAGGCGTCAAGGTGCTGATCACGACGACGCCCGACATCGGCGGCCGCTCGTTCGGAACCAACGTTCTCGAAGCCGCGCTCGTTGCGTTGCTCGGAAAGGCGTGGAGCGAGGTCGTCCCCGCCGATTACGAACGCCTCTTGCGGGAGCTGCACCTCAAGCCGCGCGTCGTTAACCTCGGTTCCTAGGTTCTTCGGTTCTTCCTAACCGTCGTTAACGCCTCAACGCGCGCCCGCTTGGCTCGCGCGCAGCCTGGGGATAACTCGTCCGCGCGAGCGAGGAAGGCCTTGGGGCGGCCGCTTCAGAACAAACCGCGCCAGCGTTGGAGAACGCCTTTTTCACCGCTTTGGGGCTCCTCGTCCCGAGCGCCCCGTGAGGTCTAGAGTTGAACGACAAAGAGATCGTCCTGACCGCGGAAGGTCTGACGAAGCTGGAGCAAGAGCTCGACGAGCTCAAGAGCGTCCATCGCCGCGAGGTGAACGACCGGATTCGCCAGGCGAAAGAGTACGGCGACCTCAGCGAAAACGCGGAGTACGAAGACGCCAAGCAAGAGCAAGCCTTCATCGAGGGGCGCATTCTCAAGCTCGAGGCGATGATTCGCAACGCGCGCATCATCGACGAGTCGGAGTATGCGGCCGACGAAGTCCACCTTGGCGCGGTCGTCAAGGTGAAAGACCTCAAGAACAACGACACCTACGAGTTCGCGATCGTCGGTTCGACCGAAGCCGACCCGCCGAATCGCCGCATCTCCAACGAATCGCCCCTCGGCAGCGCCCTCATGGGGCACAAGAAGGGCACGACGGTTGACGTCGCCACTCCGCGCGGGCTGGTAAAGTATAAGATCGAGTCGATCAAAAGCAGCGCGCCGAAGAAAGCGGCAAAGAAGGCCTCGTAGGGGCTCGTCGTTGGACGAATTCGGCAAGACCGAAGCGGCACTCGTTGCGGCCAGACGTGAGAATCTGGCCGCTTTGCGTTCTCGGGGCAACGACCCGTTCGCGCAGCGGCGCTTCGAGGTCACCGCGACCACGCAGGAGCTGCTCGAGCGCTACGGTTTTCTCGTGCCCGGACAGGACGCGAGCGCGGAAGCATGGAGCATCGCCGGACGGATGCTCTCGAAGCGGACGATGGGCAAGACGAGCTTTGCCGACCTCGCCGACCGCACCGGCAAGATGCAGGTCTACGTCCGCAAGGAAGAGATCGGCGATCCGACCTTCGAGGATTGGGGCGCGCTCGATCGCGGCGACCTGATCGGCGTGCGGGGCTACGTCTTCCGTTCGAAGATGGGCGAGCTGACGCTGCACGTTACCGCGTTGCGCGTGCTCGGTAAGGCGATCATGCCGCTTCCCGATAAGTGGCACGGCCTGCAGGACGTCGAGAAGCGCTATCGCCAGCGCTACGTCGACATGATCGTCAACCCCGAGGTGCGCGACGTGATGATCATGCGCAGCCGCCTCATCGCCGAGGCGCGGCGGTACATCGACGGCCACGGTTTCTACGAGATCGAGACGCCGACGCTCTTGCACGTGGCCGGCGGCGCCGCCGCGCGCCCCTTCGTTACGCACTGCAACGCGCTCGATCAACCGATGCAGCTTCGCATCGCGACCGAGCTGAACCTCAAGCGGCTCATCGTCGCGGGGCTCGAGCGCGTCTACGAGATCGGCCGGATTTTCCGCAACGAGGGCATCGACACGACGCACAATCCGGAGTTCACGATGCTCGAGCTCTACGCGGCCTACTGGGACGTCTCCGACATGATGGAGTTCAACGAGGGGCTGATCGCGCATCTCGTCTCGATCGCGACCGACGGCGGCACCGAGCTGCCCTTCGGCGAGACGACGATCTCGTTCGCGCGGCCCTTCGCCCGGGTGGACTACTTCGACGCGATCCGCGAGCGCAGCGGCGGGAAGTATACCCGGGAGCGCCTGCTCGACCCCTCGGGCGCGCAGCAGATTCTCGCCGATCTCGAGTTGCCGGCCTCGCCGACGCACGGACACGCGCTCGACAAGATCTTCGAACGCGTCCTCGAGCCGCATCTCTTCGCGCCGACCTTCGTGCTGGGCTATCCCGTCGTGATCTCGCCGCTGGCGAAGCGCCGCGACGGCGACCCGGAGGTGACCGACCGTTACGAGCTCTTCTGCGCCGGCATGGAGATCTCGAACGCGTTTACCGAGCTCAACGATCCCGACGACCAGCGCGCGCGGTTCACCGCGCAGATCGCCGAACGCGCCGGCGGGAACGAGGAGATCCCCGAACCCGATTGGGATTTCGTCCGCGCGCTCGAGTACGGTATGCCGCCGACGGCAGGCATCGGCATCGGCGTCGATCGCCTCGTCATGCTGCTGACGGGCCAGAAGTCGATCCGCGACGTCTTGCCCTTCCCGTTGCAGCGCCAGCACGGCTGATGGCGCGGCGCGTTGCGGCGCTCGCCGCGCTGCTCGTCGCCTGCGCGACGATCTCCGCAAGCGCCGATCAGCACTTCTACTATCTCAACCCGGCGCAGATCGATCTCACCGTCTATCTCCCGCCACCGCCCGATCTCGGTTCGGCGCAGGAGCTCGCCGATGAGCAGCAGGTCGCCGCGGCGGTCGCGTCGCGCAGCAAAGCGCAGGTCTCCACGGCCGAAGAGGACGCGCAGCGCACGGTCTTTTTCTTCGAGCCGTCGATCGGCCCGGGATTCGCGCCGGATCGGCTCCCGGTCACCGCGCGATTCTTCGAACGGGTCGGCTCCGACGTGAAGAAGCTCGTGGATCTCGCGAAAGTCTACTGGGAGCGTCCGCGCCCCAGCGGCGCGGAGAAGCGGCGCGGCTCCTATCCGAGCGGCCACGCCGCGTTCGCGGCCTCGAGCGCGATCTTGCTCGGCGAGTTGCTTCCCGCCAAGCGCGACGCGGTCTTCGCGCAGGCGCGCACCTTTGCAGAGAATCGCATTCTGCTGGGCCTTCACTACCCCAGCGACGTCGCGTCGGGGTGGACCGCCGGAACGCTCGCCGTCTTCGACATGATGCACGATCGCGCGTTTCAGCGCGACTTCGCGGCGGTGAAGGCGGAGTTGCGCCGGGCGAAACTCTGACGAACCTGCGTCTGACCGTCGAGTACGACGGCAGCGAGTTCTCCGGCTTTCAATGGCAGCCGTCGGCGCGCACGGTCGCGGGCGTGCTGGAGGCGGCGCTCGCGCAGCTCTTCGGCGAGGGCGTGAAGGTGACGGGCGCGGGCCGAACCGATGCCGGCGTTCACGCAAGCGGTCAGGTCGTCTCGCTCGCGACCGCCGCGAACTTTCCGTTCGAGAAGCTGACGCTCGCGCTCAACGCGATGCTTCCGCCGGATCTCTCCGTTCGCGAGGCCGCGATCGTCGAGCCCGAGTTCTCGGCGCGCTTCTCGGCGCGCGAGCGCACCTATGTGTACGCGATTCTCAACCGCCCGCAGCCGAGCGCGTTGCTCGCCCGTCATGCCTGGCACGTTTCGCGTCCGCTCGATCTCGACGCAATGCTTGCGGCAGCGGCCGCGCTCGTGGGAGAGCACGACTTCCGCGCGTTCTCTTCGGCGCTGCCGGAGCAGTCCTCGGTTCGCACCGTCCGGCGCCTCGAGATCGAGCGGCACGACGAGCTGCTGCGGATCGAGATCGCGGCCGACGGCTTCCTCCACCACATGGTCCGGACGATCGTCGGAACGCTCGCCGAGTGCGGCCAGGGCAGGCGACCTCCCGCGGCAATCGCCGCCGCCCTGGAGGCTCGCGAGCGGGCGGCTGCCGGAGCGACGGCCCCCGCCTCGGGGCTCTGCCTCGCCGGCGTCCGGTACGCCGGCGGGTACGACTCCTACGCCGAGCCGCCGCCCTTTGGGCCCGGGCGAGCCCGTCGGCTTGACGGAGAACGGGCTTTCCCGTAGGATACCTTGGTTGTGCGCACCTACCAGCAGAAAACGGCTGATACGGGGCATCGTTGGTATGTCGTCGATGCCTCAGGGAAACGTCTCGGCACCCTAGCCGTGCGCATCGCTCGTGCCCTCTCGGGCAAACACAAGCCGACCTGGACCCCGCATATCGACGACGGCGACCACGTGATCGTGATCAACGCCGACAAGATCGAGCTGGGCGGACAGAAGTGGAAGCAGAAGCTCTACTACCGCCACAGCAACTATCCGGGCGGATTGAAGGTCCAGACCGCGCGCGAGATCGCGGACAAACGTCCCGAGCGCCTGATCGAAAGCGCGGTGCGCGGGATGCTGCCGACCAACCGAATGCGCGACGAGCAGTTGCGCCGCCTCAACGTGTACGCGGGTGCGGAGCATCCGCACGAGGCGCAGAAACCCGAGCCGC
Source organism: Candidatus Binatia bacterium (assembly GCA_035541935.1). Lineage (GTDB taxonomy): Bacteria > Vulcanimicrobiota > Vulcanimicrobiia > Vulcanimicrobiales > Vulcanimicrobiaceae > Cybelea. Next base: position 13,573 of record DATKMJ010000022.1, read on the forward strand.
TCGAGTCCCTGCTGTAGGAACTACATTGAACGACGCTATCGACACCATCCAATCGACCGGGCGCCGCAAGCGCGCCGTCGCACGCGTGCGGCTCGCCCTCGGACAGGGCGTGATCACGGTGAACGGCAAGCCGGTCGACGAGTATTTTCCTCGCCCTCAATTGATCCAAATCGTGCGCCAGCCGCTCGAGGCAACGCAGAGCGGTTCGCGGTTCGACGTGAAGGTCAAAGCGGAAGGGGGAGGCGTTACCGGGCAGGCAGGTGCGATTCGTCACGGCATCGCTCGCGCACTATTGGCGATCGACGAATCGTTCAAGGAGATCCTTCGTAAGAACGGTTTCTTGACGCGCGATCCGCGCGAAAAGGAATCGAAGAAGTACGGCCGCAAGAGAGCCCGCAAACGCTTCCAGTATAGCAAACGATAAAGTACGCGGCGCAAGCGATCGCCATCGTGCTCGGCACGATGGCGGTTCTATTTCCGCCCAGCCCCGCCTGGATCGAAAACTCCTACGTCAACGGCGGCTACGCCGCGTGGCAGAACTTTGCATACGCGCTGACGTTTCCGTTCCCGTTCTCGCTCGGCGACGTCGCCGTGCTGCTCGGCGTGGCGCTCATCGCATTGGAGATCTTCGGCTTCTTCCGATTGCCGCGCCGCACGTTCGGCGACGTCGCGACGATGGCGATCAACTGCGTCGCGATCGTCGCGCTCTACGCGTTGTGGTTCGAGGTGAGTTGGGGCTGGAACTACGTGCGAGCGCCGATCGAGAAGCGCGTGCAGTTCGACGCTTCGCGCGTCACGCCGGACGCAGCGGCCGCGCTGCGCGCCCGGGCGATGGACCGCATAAACGCGCTCGCGGCGCCCGCGCACGCCCGAGCGGCGCTGCCGCTCGATCGCGGATCGCTCGGCATCGCGTGGCTGCCGGCCGTGCGCCGCGCCGGCGATGACTGGACGCCGCGCGTCGGCGCGCCGAAGCCGACGATCGCCAACCCCTTCATGCTCGCGACCGGCACGAGCGGCTTCGTTAACCCGCTCACGCTCAACGTCTCGCTCGCCTCGGATCTCCTCTGGTTCGAGCGGCCCTTCGACCTGGCGCACGAATGGAGCCACACGGCCGCATACGCGCGCGAAGACGAGGCCAACTATCTCGCGATCGTGACGTGCCTGCGTTCGTCAGACCCGGTCATCGAGTACTCCGGATGGTTCGAGCTCTTCCTCAGCTTGCCGCAGAAGCGCCACTACGCGCGCGGCGAGTTCGTTCCGCTCGTCTGGCAAGATCTCGCTGCGCTGCGCCGGCGTAACAAGGCTCACATCAATCCGATGCTGGCGCACTGGACCTGGAACACGTACGACGCCTACCTCAAGGGGAACCGGATCAAGAGCGGGGTCAACAACTACAACGAGGTGACGCGGCTCATGCTCGGCGTGCCGCTCGACTTGCAGGGGCTGCCGGTCGTCCGATAACGTCAACGGGGACCCGTTGTCGAGTCCCCGTTCGATGGTTGGCTAGCCCCGCGGGGGTTTGCCACCGCCGCTGTTCGTCGGTTTGCCGCCTCCGCCGCCGCTCGGCGGCCGGCCTTGGCCGCCGCCTTGCGGCTTGGGCTGTCCTACGTTTGACGGATGACCGAGCGGGTATTGCCCCGCCGGACGCGCGTGCATCTGGCCTTGGTTCTGCGGACGGTTGGCGCCTTGCATGTTCTGCGGGTGGCCGCCCTGGCCGCCGTTCTTCGGCGGCTGATGCTGCGACTGCATGCCCTGGTTCTGCGGCTTGTGCGCGTTCTGGTTCTGCGTCGAGACCGGTGGTTTGTTGTTGGTCGATTCCATCGGTTTGTTCTGCGCGGGCTTGTTCTGCGTGGCAGGCTTGTTCTGCGTTGCAGGCTTGTTCTGCGTGGCAGGCTTGTTCTGCGTGGCGGGCTTGTTCGCCGTGGTCGGCGCCTTGTTCGAAGCGCCCGCGTTGTGCGGCTTGTAGAGCTTCTGCGCGTTCTGCTTGTCGGCGGTCGTGACCGGGGCGAAGTTCGACGGCTTGTTCTTCTCGCTGAACGGCTTCTGCGACGCGGTCAGCGACGGCTTTCCTTTGTTGACCGACGCGAGCTGATTGCGATCCTCACCGGCGACCTTCGCCTGATCCTTCTGCGCGGTCGTCGGCGCTCTGCCGTTCTTACGCGCGTTGATCTGCTGCGACGTCGGCTTCGCTTCGATGCCGCCCTTGCCGCCGTTGTAGCTGACGTTCTTGCAGTTGTTGCAGACGTTCTTGTTGATGACGGTCTTGTTGTACGTGTTATGGATGACCGTCTTGTTGACGTTGGTCACGGCGGTGTTGTAGTTGTAGTTGCCGCCGTTCCAGGCGCCCCCGTAGAAGCCCGAGCCGGGATAGCCGTAGCCGTAGTTCACGCCGCCGTAGAAACCGACGGACGCGCCCCAGTAGCCGGCGTTCCAGCCGTAGCCGCCGCCGCCATAGCCCCAATAGCCGGGCGTCCAGTACAGGCCGACGGCAGGCGGTGCGACCCACGTGCCGGGCACCCAGTAGTAGCCGCCCGGACCATACGCCCAGTAGCCGGGCGTCCATTGGTAGTTCGGATACGGGCAGGGCGGCTGCGCGTAGTAGGGCAACGGCGGCGGCGGCACGCCGATCGTAAAGCCGATGCCGATCGAGAACTGCGCCGGCGCCGGGGCCGGAACAGCGGTAAAGATGAATGCCGCGATCAGCGCGGGGAGCAGTCTTGAGATTTGCACGAGTCCTCCTTATTTCGGAGTCCATTATATCCTAGGTTCGGCGAAGTACGAGGCGCTCGGTAGGCGGTTTCACGGAAATCTTACCCGGTCGTCAGCCCCTTTCAACGCAATACTCACCGCTCTTTCACGTTGATATTTCATCCATCCGGGGTACGCGTCGCGGCCACCGAGCGCTGCTACGCTGGCCGCATGTATGACGTCGGCGGCTCTCTGCGCGAGGCTATCCACCGCGCGAACGACCAACTGCGCGACGCGCAACTGGCGGTGGCGCGCGCAAACTCCGGTCAAGGCGCCGGGCGGTTCGCCGATGCGGCTATGGCCAAGACCGCGCAGGCCGCCATCTTTACGGAGGCCCTATTGGCGGCGGAACGCTCGCGCTTCGAGGAGATCAAGGGAGTGACGAAATGACCGTCGATCTGCTCGACGCGGCCGCAAGCGGCATGGACGCGCAGCGCGCCGCCCTCGACGTCGCCGCCCGCAACGTCGCTGCTGCCGAAGCCGCCGGTCCGAACGCCGGCTACGATCGCGCCGTACCAATCTTCCGCGTCGTCGAGGGCGACGATCCTCGGGTGGAGTTTGCGGGCACGTCGATGCAGCGTGGGACGAACGTCGACTTGCTTACCGAGATGATTGCGGTGATGAACGCCTCGCGAGCCTATGAATCGGACGTCTCGCTCTTTGACGTCGGGAAGACGCTTGCGGAGAAGACGATCGAACTGGAACGGCTGTGAAGGTCGAGTTACTCGTTCCCGACGCTCCCCCCGCGTCGACCGGGGACGCCGGCGATGCCGCCGCGTTCGGACGCGCACTCGACTCCATCGGCGGGGCGCTCGCGCGGGCGACGCGGGCCGAAGACAGCTTTGCCGAGGGATCGGGGTCGCTCCAGGATGCCGTCTACGAGCGCGTTCGAGCAGACGTCGCGCTCTCCGTGGCGACCGCGACGGCTCAGCGCGCGACGCAAGCGGTGCAATCCATCCTCAACATGCAGGTTTGATCCGTGCAGACCGCGGCGCTCTTGCTCGCGCGCTGGAACGCGCTGCCGCGGTCGCTGCGATTTGCGGTGACCGCTCTGCTGCTGGCGGGACTGGCATTCGCAGCGATCGCGATTGCGCTGCGGCATCCCTCGCGAGTATCGCTCTTTCCCTCACCGCTTCATCCGGAGCAACTCGCCGAAGTCGAGGAGCGGCTGGCTTCGTGGAACGTTGCCTTCGCGCCGACGAACGACAACGTAGCCGTCGACGCGTCCCGACGCAACGACCTCCTCTTGCGGCTCTCTCTCGCCGGCATCCCGCACGCACATCTCGCCGGTACGGGAGAGGCGCTTTCGACGGTTGGCGTTTTAACGCCCGAGGCCGTCGTCGATGCGCAGACGCGAGCCGGCTTGGCAGGCGACATCGAGGCGGGATTGCGCGGCATCGAAGGCGTCGACGACGCCCGCGTGATCGTCGCCCCTGCAAAGGAACCCGAGTATGGCGATGCGGCGGCTCATGAGGCGAGCGCAAGCGTCCGTTTGCGTTTGCAGCCCGGAGCCCAGCTGCCGAAGGCGGCGATTTCGGGCATACGCGCCTTCGTCGCCGCGAGCGTGCCCGGCCTGGCACCGGCGCACATCGCGATACTCGACGATCGCGGCGAAGCGCTGCGCGACGACGCTGCGGGCGGCGACGAGGCGCCCGACTTGCAACGTTCGCTGCAATCCGCGTTGGACAGCGCTTTCGGCGCCGGCGCGACGGTCGTGCGCGTTCGTCCGGAGTACGACGCATCGCTGTACTCGCAGCGCGACGTGCGCAGGATGCCGGTAGCCGGCGAGGCGATCGAACGAAGCAGAGAGAGCGAGAGTTTCGACGGCGGCGGAAAGCGCTACCGGCGTGTCGACGTCGGCGAAGACCGAGGCAGCGAGACGCACGAAGTGGTGGCGCAGGTTCCGGCGGGCGCGCTCGTGCGGCTCTCCGCTGCGGTCTTCGTCGATCGAGCGCGGTCGCTCGATCTGCCGAAAGTACGCGATCTGGCCGCAGCGACGCTCGGCTTTGACGCCCGGCGCGGCGACGCGCTGACGGTAGAGGCCGTCGCGTTTTTCCACGACGCGGTCTCTCGCAGGGCGGCCTTCTGGCCGATCTACGGCGCCATCGTCACGTTGGCACCCGCCGTCGCCGTGAGCGTCGCGCTGATCGTCGTTGCCAGACTCGCATTGCCGCCGCTGAGCGCACTCGCCCAATCGCTGCTGGAACGCTCCGCCGTGGAGAACACCTCGAGGGCGGTCACTGGATACGCGCCCTCTCGCGTTCGGAGCATCCTCGAACGAGAGCCGCCTCACGCCGCGGCCGCGATCATCAGCGCTCTTCCCGCCGCCACTGCGACGGCCGTTCTGGATCTCTATCCGCCGCACGAACGAGAGGATATCGTGCGCCGCATGCAGCGGCCGCACTCGCCGCTCGTCGGCAACGCGGACGAACTATTGCGACGCGGTGGTTGACGAGTTCGTCTCGCTCGCGGAGTATCTCTCGCCGTCCGTTTGCGAAACACCGCCGCCACCGGCGCCCGAGGAGTACCCGGCCGCGCCGCAGATGGGCGCGCGGGACGAACTTCGCGCCGCCAAGCTATTCCGAGCGGCGCTTGCCGACGCTCTCGACGTCGCCGTCGCCGTTCTTCTCCGGCGAATTGCGCGCGACGTGCTGGCGCGGGAATTGCAACTGGAGAGGCCGGACGTGGCCGCAATCGTGAACGCGGCGCTCGAGCGTTTCTCCGACGAAAAGGAACTGACCGTGCGCGCCCATCCAGCCGATCTCGCTCTGCTCTCGCACGTCGAGATCGAGCGGATTTCGGACCCCTCGCTGCGATGCGGTGACGTTCTCATCGAGTTGCGCAGCGGTACGATCGATCTGAGCCTCGCCGCTCGTCTCGAAGAAGCGCTGGCGGCCTGGCCTGCGCCAACGTGACCGAGTCGCTTTCGCTCGGCATCTGCGCGCTGGGCCGCGCGATCGACGCGCGGGGAATGCCGCTCGACGGCGGTCCGCCGCCGCGCGGACGCTCCGTCTCGCTGACACCGTGCGTTCCGCGCCCCGACGAGCGCGCGCCGATCGTCTTACCGCTGTGGACGGGGATTCGCGTTCTCGACGGCCTCTTGACGATCGGTCGCGGCGCGCGCATCGGCATATTCGGCGGACCCGGAACCGGTAAGAGCACGCTCATCGAAGCGATCGTCGCGGGCTGCGCGGCCGACGCAATCGTCGTCGCGCTCGTGGGCGAGCGGGGACGCGAAGCGCAAGGCTGGATCGAGCGGCGCAACGCCTGGACGACCGTCGTCTGCGCGACGAGCGATCGTCCTCCGGGCGAGCGCCTTCGGGCGGCCGGCATCGCCGTCGCTCACGCCGGAGCGCTGCGAGAACGCGGGCTCGACGTGCTGCTCGTTCTCGACAGCTTGGCTCGGGTCGCTTCGGCATCGCGCGAGATTCGCGTCGCTGCCGGCGAGGGCTCCGGCCGCGCCGGCTATCCTCCCGGTGTCTTTGCGGATCTCGCGAGACTCGTGGAGGTCGCGGGCGCGCTGCGCGACGGCTCGATCACACTGATCGCAAGCGTCATCCACGACGGCGACGACCGCGACCCGGTAAGCGAGGCGGCGCGCTCTCTCCTGGACGGCCATGTCGCGCTTTCGGCGCGGCTAGCGCAAGCCGGACGATTCCCAGCCGTCGACCTCTTGGCGAGCACGAGCCGCACGATGGAAGCGGTGGCCGAGCCGCACCACGTCCGCGCGGCGCGCGTCGTTCGGCGCGCCGTCGCGCTGTTAGAACGCACCGAAGACGGCCGCGCACTCGGCGTCGAGCCCGACGATGAGCCGAGTCGCGTCGCAATCGCAGGCGAAGGCAGGATCGAGGCGTTCTTGAGGCAGGGCGGCGGTCCGGTGGAACCCGCGTCGACCTTACGCGAGCTGGCCGAACTCGTCGGACTCTTGGAGGATGGAGATGGAAATTCTTAACGACATCACGGCAACCGCGCGACGGATCGAGATCGTCGAGGCCGGGCCGCGGATGGAAGTGCCGGACTTCGAAGGGTACGTAGCAGAAGCTCGCGGCGCCCGCGAGAGGGGCTCGCGTTCCGTGCCTCGTTCGGCCGTCGAACGGTACGTCGCTGCGGGTGCGACCGCATACGGCGTCGATCCCGCGCTCATCGACGCAATCATTGCCAATGAATCGGGATTCGATCCGAACGCCGTTTCGCGCGCGGGTGCCGTCGGCCTGATGCAGCTCATGCCGCGCACCGCTGCAGACCTCGGCGTGCGCGATCCGTACGACCCGGCGCAGAACGTCGCCGGCGGAACGCGGTATCTTCGGGCGCTGCTGGATCGCTTCAGCGACGTCAAACTCGCACTTGCCGCATATAATGCCGGGCCCGCCGCAGTCGAGCGTTACGGCGGCATCCCTCCATATCCCGAAACGCAGCGCTACGTGCGCGACGTCATCGCCCGGTATCGCGAACTGCGCTCGCCGTCTTCAAGCCGGTAACCTTTCGATGAGCGAAGGATCACAGGCCGTTGGGATCATCGGTTCATGATGACGCGACAACTCGAGGTCAGCATTCTTGCCGCTCCTCTCGGAGCCATAGATCCGCGCGCGCTCTCGCAAGCCTGGTACGCGGCGCTGCGATTCACGGCACGCGGAACGCAGACGACCGTCGGCGATCCGATTCGCCGCTCCGCCTCCGGCGGCGCGCCGCATCGCCCCGACCAGGCCTCCGCGGCGCGACCGGCGCGTGCGGCCGCCGACCGCGGGCCGCTCGAACTTCGGAAGCGCTCGCCGGGGGCGCCGTACGTCGAGTGGCACGCAACCGCTCCGCGGCGGACGGAGAGCGGAACGCTTGCCGTGCGCATCGGACGTGCCTTCACCGATCCGCGGTCGTGCGCGAAAGGGATTACGTTCTCGATGGGGCGTGGCGACGCGCGCGTTCACGTTCTGCTGCAGACCCGCGGTGAGAAGGCTCATTTGATCGCGCTTTGCCGTCCGGAGATACGAGATGCGGTCGAGCGCGCTCTCTCCCAGGCGCGCGTCGCACTCGCGGTGCGAGGGATGGCCTGCGTGACCGAGGGCATCGCAGTACGATGTTTCTGAACCCCGACCTGGGTGCGGCGCTCGATCGAATCGTCGAGCGCGCCGGCGACGTGCGTCGCGCGTATATTTCCGGAGCGGTGCCCGCGCACGACGACGTTGCGACGGCGTCTTCCGCGTCGGACTTCACGCTGGATCCTCTCGCGGTAACTCCCCCCGAGGGCGCGTACTTCGTGACGACCGACGAACGAGGGCGGACGGCGTATACGCGCGACGGTTCGTTCGCGCTTCGCAACGGCGGCCTCGTCGATTCCAGCGGGCAGCCGATTTTCGGACGCACGTCGCCCGGCGGCCCGCTCGAGGCGCTCCGCATCGATGCGGTCGATCGCGCATTGGGAAGGGCGAGCGAGGCTGCGGTCGAGCCGGACGGGAGCCTGGTCTATCGGCGCTACGCCGTGGATCCGCGCACCGGCGCTCGCGAAGCGCAGCGCATCGTTGCCGGTCGCGTCGCGCTGGCACGATTTCCCGCCGGGACGAGACTCGAGTCGAGCGACGGCAGCCACGCGTCGCCGCCTGCCGGCCTCGTTCCCGAGGAAGGTTTCCCCGGCGACGGCCGATTTGCTCGCATCGCACCGATGCGGCGCGAGCGCAGCCGTATCGACCTCGACGAGAGCCTCGCGCGTTTGAAGGATGCGTATCTTGCCTTCGACGCCTTGCGGGCTGCGGAAATGGCGAAGAGTCACACCGGTAAGACGGCGATGGACCTCTTGAAATGAAGGTCCTCGAATTTTTGCCGGTCGCGCGCACGCCGGCGTCGCTTGGATCCAAACGCGTGCGGACGGCTCGCTTCTCCGCGCGCTCGTGCTTCCCCGTGAGCGCGGCTTGCGTCGTTGCCAACGCAGTGCGCGAAACCTTGTCGTCGCTGCTGGGGACCGCCGTCTCCGTCCGGCTGCTCGAACCGTCGATCCCGACGCCGCACGCGTGGCGAGCGATTGCGGCCGACGCGCTGCTCTATCGCGTGTGTGGTCGCGTCGTGGACGCCGCACTCGTATTGCGCATGGCCGACGCGATCGCGTTCGCGGCCGCAGCGTTCGGAGAACCGCCGACGGGCGTGGCGAAGGATCGCACCCTCTCCCCGATGGAGCGCGACGTCGTCGAGCGAATCGTCGGCGCGACGGCACCGAGCCTCGCCTCCGTCTGCGGCGCGCGCGACGGGATTCGCGCCGAACGAATTCCGGCCATCGACGGCTTCGTTACCTATTTCGAAGTGAGCGTCGAGGAGCCGGTCGGCGCGCGAATCGGCGTCGCCGTCTCGCGCGATCCGTCGCCCGAGCCGCGCGGCGCTCTCGATCTGGGACATCTCTCCGCAGTTCCCGTCACCGTGCGCGCGGGGATCGATCTCGGCAGGGTCTCTGCTGCCGCCGCCCTCGCGAGCCTCGCGCCGGGCAAGATCGTAACCCTGCGACGCGCTCACCTCGACCGATGCGACCTGCTGATGTATGGAAGGCGAGTGGCCCGCGGATCCTGCGGCGTCCGCAACGGACGATATGCGTTGAGCGTCGGTTGATGTCCGGCGGCGCGAACGGCGGCGACGCGCAGCGCATGGGGGTGCTTCTGCACGTCCCGCTCCATCTCACGGTCGAGCTTGGAAGCTGCGAGATGACCATCTCCGACGTGCTGAAGATCGGGGCCGGCTCGATTCTAGAACTCGACCGTGCGGCAGATCACCCCGTCGAGCTCCTCGTTAACGGACGACCCGTCGCGCGAGGCGAGATCATCGCGGTTGAAGAGAGCTTCGGACTGCACGTCACCGAACTGCTCGCGCCGTAATGCCCACCGATCTTCTGTTCGGCTCGGCGAAGGGACACGCCACGGTGCCGCTCGACCTTCTCGTTGCGCTAACCGCGATCTCACTCGTGCCGCTCCTGCTCGTGATGTGCACGTCGTTCGTGCGGATTATCGTCGTGCTTTCGCTGGTTCGTTCTGCGATCGGCGCCTCGGCGCTCCCGCCGAACGCCGTGCTGACGGGCCTGGCGCTCATTCTAACGATGGTCGTTATGGCGCCGACCGCGCAGCGAGTTCGCAGCGAAGCGCTCGTTCCATATTCGAGGGGCGCGCTCTCGGCCTCGCAGGCGCTGGCGCGCGCGATCGTTCCGCTCCGTGCTTTCATGGTGCGGCAGACGCGACCCGCCGACGTCGTGCTCTTCGAACGGGTGGCGCGGCGGCGGCCGGAAGCCGTCGCGCGGGCGCCGCTCGACGTGCTCGTTCCGGCGTTCGCCGTCGGCGAACTGCGGAGCGCGTTTGCGATCGGCTTTGCACTCTACTTACCGTTCGTAGCAATAGACTTGGCGGTCGCGGGAATGTTGATGGGACTCGGGATGATGATGCTCAGCCCTCCGGTCGTCTCGCTCCCCGTCAAGCTGCTGCTCTTCGTCATGGTAGACGGCTGGGCGTTGCTCTGCGGAGGCGTTGCGGCGAGCTTCCGATAAGGAGAGCCCCGATGCGGATCAGCGATGCGCTCGCGACCCAGCGCCCGTTCTTTTCGTTCGAGTTCTTTCCGCCGAAGGACGACGAGGGATCTCGCCGGCTCCTCGCTGCGATCGAGGCGTTGCAGCCGCTGCGACCCTCGTTCGTCTCGATCACGTATGGAGCGGGCGGTTCGACGCGAGCGCGCACGGTCGCCCTCGCCAAGGAGATCCAGCAACGGCTCGGCCTCACCGTCGTCGCTCATGCGACGTGCATCGGCGCGACGCGAGCCGAGCTGCGAGCGCTCTTCGACGATTTAGCCCGGGCCGGCATCGAAAACGTCTTGGCGCTGCGCGGCGATCCGCCGCAGGGCGTTCCATACGAGCCGTCGCCGGACGGATTCGCCCACGCCGACGAGCTCGTCGCGATGCTTCGGCGAAACTACGGCTTCTGCATCGGTGCGGCGTGCTATCCGGAGAAGCATCCGGACGCGCCATCGCTCGACGACGACCTCCGTCGGCTCAAGCACAAGGTCGATGCGGGCGCGGATTTTCTCGTCTCGCAGCTGTTTTTCGACAACGCCCACTTCTTTGAATTCGAACGCCGCGCTCGGGCGAGCGGGATCGCGGTGCCCATTCTTCCGGGCCTGATGCCGATTACGAACTTCGGACAGATTCAGCGATTCGTGGCGATGTGCGGCGCCTCGATTCCCCCGAAGTTGAGCGTCGAGATGGAGGCGCGCAAGGGCGACGACAAAGCCGTCGAGGATCTCGGCGTCGCGTACGCCTCGATGCAGGCGCTCGGCTTGCTCGCGGCCGGAGCGCCCGGCATCCACTTCTACACGCTGAACCGTTCGCCGGCGACTCGCGCGATCGTCTCGTCTCTCCTGGCCGCGAGCGCGTGGCGCCCCGCCTTTTCAACAGCGCGGTAACGTAGCGGCAATCGCCCGGCGCTACGCTCGGCGTCGTGGCGGCCTTCGATGGACTCTTACGTGACGCACTCGTAACGACCGCGACGATAGCGCTGCCGCTGCTCGGCGTTGCCGCGCTGGTCGGCACCGCCATCGCCGTCGTGCAAGCGGCCACGCAGGTGCAAGAGCAGACGCTGACGTTGCTGCCGAAGATCGTTGCGGTCGGATTGACCGTCGCCATGTTCGGCGATACGGCGATGCATCTGCTCGGGGCGCTCTTCGACCGCGCAATCGCGGCGATTCCGGCCCTCGTTGCAGGATGGTAAGCTGGCTGCTCGTCTTTGCGCGCTGCGCCGGTTTCGTCTTTCGAGCGCCGGGATTTTCGCATCCGAGCGCGCCGTCGTCGTTGCGTGTGGGTTTCGCCGCAGTGCTGGCGCTCGCGATCGCGCGGCACGTCGGCCGGGTCGAGGTCCACAACGATTCGGCGTTCATCTGCGCCGTTGCGACAGAGTTTCTGCTCGGCGGCGTCATCGGCATGACCGCTTCGCTAGCGTACGACGGCGCCTACGCCGGGGGACGAATCGTCGACGATTACGTCGGCGTCAGGGCGATCGCGCCCAATCTGCAACTCGTAGCGCCGAGCGGCTTCGGACGCGTCTGGTCGCTCGTCTTTACCGGCGGCTTCTTTCTTACCGGCGCATATCGTCCGGTCGTCTGGTGGTTCGCGCAGAGCTTCGATCGCATTCCGCCTGGTCTGCCGTTGCATGCCGGCGGTTGGGTGCGCTATGCGGGCGAGTATGCGGCCACGATCGTCTACGTCGCGGCCCAGATAGCGATGCCGGCCGTCGCCGGCGCGTTCGTCGTTCAGATTGCGCTGGGAGCGCTCTCGCGCGTCGTCCCCCGTTTCGGCAGCTTCACGCTAACGTTTCCGCTCGCATTCGCGGCAGCGCTCATTGCGACCGCGATCGTCGCGCCGCTTGGAGCGGAGCGCGCGCCGGGGCCCGAGCTGCCGATTCCGAAGTGAGCGACGCATCGGAGAAGCCGTTCGACGCAACGCCGCATCGGCTCGCGAAAGCGCGAAGGGAGGGCAACGTCGCGCGCTCCACCGAGCTCGGCGCAAACGTTTCGTTTGCGGCCGCGCTGTTGGCGGTTTGCGGCGCTGCGCCGTTGCTGGGAACGATCGCTGGGCGCTTGCTCTCGGAAGCCGCTTCGAGTGGAAGCCCGATTCCCGGATCCGGGGCGCTCGTTGCGGTCGCGCTCCTCCCGATCGCCGCCGCTGCTTGCGGCGGCGCGCTTGCCAACGCGGCACAGAACGGCGGCTTTGTCGTCTCGCCGGTCGTGCTCAAACCCGAGAGGCTCAATCCGATCGAGGGAGTGCGCCGCATCCTTTCACGCGACACCTTGAACCACTCGCTGCGGGCGACGCTCGCGTTCGTCTGCGGAGCGATCGCGATCGTGCCGATTCTGACGTCCGGCGCCTCCGCGTTCGTCGGTGCGGCGACGCCGATGCAGGGGGCCGCAGCGGCGTGGACGGCCGCGCGGCAGGTCGCGGCGGCGGCGGCCGGCGTCGGATTCTGTTTCTCCATCGCGGAGTACGCCGCCGCACGATCGGCGTGGCTGCGAAAGCTGCGAATGAGTCTCGAGGAGCGCAAACGCGAGACGAAGGAAGAAGAGGGCGACGCCGTCGCGCGCGGCCGCCGGCGCTCGTTGCACCGCGCCCTCTTGCGCACGGGCCTCGCGCGCGTGAAAGATGCCTCCTTTATCGTTGCCAACCCGGCTCACGTTGCGGTTGCTCTGGAGTATCGTCCGCCGGACGTCCCCGTGCCGCGGATTCTGGCGCGCGCGCTCGACGACGGCGCGATGCTCGTGCGCCGCCTCGCCGAGCGGCACGGCGTGCCGATTATCGAGGACGTCCTGCTCGCGCGCTCCCTCTACCGGGACGCACGCATCGGTGAGGCGATTCCGGTGGCGTACTACGTCGCGCTGGCGGAAATCGTCGCCGCATTGTCGCGTGCGAACGAGATCCGCCGATGACGCAGCATAAGCGCGCCGTCTACGCTTTTGCGGCGCTGCTGCTGGCGATCGTCGCCATCCTGATCGTGCCGTTGCCGCCGTCTCTGCTCGACGTGCTGCTCGGCATCAACGTATTCGCCTCCGCATTGATACTATTGCTCTCGGTAACCGTCGACGACCCGCTCGAGTTCTCGGCCTTCGCGCCGGCATTGCTCATCGCGACGCTCTTCAGACTCTCGCTCGACGTCTCGGCGACGCGTCTCATACTCACCGACGGCGCGTCGCCGGGGGCCGTCGGCGCGATCATCCCCGCATTCGGCGCGTTCGTCGTCCACGGTAACCTCATCGTCGGCCTGATCGTATTCTCGATTCTGATCACGATTCAGTTCGTCGTCATCGCTAGCGGATCGCAACGGGTAGCGGAAGTGGCGGCGCGCTTCACGCTCGATGCCATGCCGGGTAAGCAGATGGCGATCGATGCGGACGTGCACGCCGGCGTGCTGGATGCCGACGGCGCCCGCCGCAAGCGCGAGGCGGTTCAGCGCGAGGCGGATTTCTACGGTGCGATGGACGGCGCGGGAAAGTTCGTTAAGGGCGATGCGGTCGCCGCTCTCGTGATCGTGGCGCTCAACCTTACCGGAGGAGTCGTCGTCGGAATTGCCTATCACGCTCTCTCGCCGCTCGACGCGCTCAACACGTTCGCGCTCCTCTCGATCGGAAACGCGCTCGTGACGACGCTGCCCGCGTTCCTTATCTCCACCGCCATGGGCATGATGGTGACGAGGGTTGCATCGGACGGCGCGCTGGGCGCGGACCTCGCCGCGCAGCTTCTCGCCCGCCCCGACGTCTTATGCAGCGCCGGCGCGCTGCTCGTCGTGCTCGCGCTCGTGCCGGCGCTCCCCCGGCCTCTCTTTCTCACGCTCGGCTGCAGCGCGTTCGCCATAGCCTATGCCGCGCAATCTCATCGCAAACGGCTGGAATCGGCGGCGATCGAGACGCGCGAGCGGGTCAAGCGCAACGCCATGCGGCGCCCGGAGTTGGCGCTGGCTCTCGTCGGAGTCGACGCCGTTACGATCGAGATCGGCGCCGATCTGACGCCGTTGCTCGTACCGCCGCTCTCTGAGGCGTTGCTGGATCGTATCGGCGAAGTCCGTCGAGCGCTCGCGGCCGATATCGGCATCGTTCTGCCGGGGGTGCGCCTCCGCGACGACCTGGCGCGCGATCCGCTCACGTATGGAATTCGCGTACGGGAACGATTTGCCGGCGCCGGCCGGCTCGCGCTCGAACGTCTGCTCGTCGTCGCGGACGAATCGATCCTCGCGCGTCTAAACGCCGCAATAGAGCGAGAGCCCGTCTATGGTCTCCCGGCAGCGTGGATGCCGCCCGAGGCGCGCGAGAGCGCGGTGAATGCCGGCGCGCTCGTCTTCGACCCGATATCCGTCTTGGGATCGCACTTGGCCGAGGTCGCGCGCACGCACGCGGCCGCCCTCGTCGGTCGTCAAGAGCTGCAGACGCTCTTCGATCACTTGCGCTCGACCGTTCCAGCCCTCGTTAAAGAAGTCGGCGGCGACGTGCTGCCGTTCGCTGCGGTGCACAGGGCATTCGCGCTGCTCTTGCGGGAAGGCGCGTGGCCGCGCGATCCAATCGTCGTGCTCGAAGCGATGCTCGAAGCTCGAACCCACGATCCATGCGAGCTCGCCGAAGCGGCGCGGCGCGCAATCGTCCCCGATCTCCTGCGCCGCCGGGGCATCCCGCAGCTCGAACCGGTGATTTTCGAACCGGAGCTCGAGCGAAAACTCACCGACGGATGGCGACACGGAACGAGCGCTCTGGAACCGGGAGCGGCGCTCGCTTTGCGCGCGCGGATCGAAGCGTACGCGACCCGCACGCCGCGCGATCGCGCCGCCGTCGTCTGCACGGCGGCGCTTCGTCCCGCGCTCGCCGATTTTCTCGTTCGTTCGAACGTTCGCGTCGGCGTCTACGCATACGGCGAGCTTCCCGCCGAGATGGCGCTGGTGCCGAGCGAGGTCATCGCCGACACGGGACCGAACGCCGCCGT
Organism: Candidatus Binatia bacterium; assembly: GCA_035541935.1. Lineage (GTDB taxonomy): Bacteria > Vulcanimicrobiota > Vulcanimicrobiia > Vulcanimicrobiales > Vulcanimicrobiaceae > Cybelea. The sequence goes on from DATKMJ010000022.1 coordinate 28,787, forward strand.
CTCATGAAGTTGACGACGCTCGATTGGATCATCGTCGTCGTCTCCTTGGGCGTGAGTTTCGTGCCGGCGATCGTGCTCGCGCGTCGCGCGGGGCGCAACATCACGGAGTTCTTTGCCGCCGGCCGTCAGGCGCCGTGGTGGCTCATCGGGATCTCGCTCGTCGCGACGACCTTTTCGACCGACACGCCGAACCTCGTCACGAATCTCGTGCGCGACGGCGGCGTCGCGGAGAACTGGCTCTGGTGGTCGTTTCTGCTCACCGGCATGGCGACGGTCTTTTTCTACGCGCGTCTCTGGCGGCGTTCGAGCGTGCTCACCGATCTCGAGTTCTACGAACTGCGCTACGCGGGTCGCGCGGCCTCGTTCGTGCGCGGCTTCCGCGCGATCTATCTCGGCCTGTTCTTCAACTGCTGGATCATCGCAACGGTCAACCTCGCGCTCGTGAAGATCGCCGGCATTCTCTTTGGGTGGCCGCGCGCCGAGACGCTCGCGATCGCCGTCGTCGTGCCGATCGTCTTCGCCGCGACCGCCGGGCTGTGGGGCGTCATGGTGACCGACATGATTCAGTTCTGCATTACGATGACGTCGGCGTTCGCCGCCGCCTATTTCGCGGTCCACGCGCCGGGCGTCGGCGGTCTGCACGGTCTCGTGACGCACCTCGCCGCCGGTAACGCCGGCACGCTCTCGATTCTTCCGAACTTCCACGACTGGCACACGGCGCTCGGCATCTTCGTGATCCCGCTGACGGTGCTGTGGTGGTCGGTCTGGTATCCGGGCGCCGAGCCGGGCGGCGGCAGTTACGTCGCGCAGCGCATGCTCGCGGCGCGCACGGAATCCGACGCGCTCTTCGGAACCTTTGTCTTCCAAGCGATGCATTACGCGCTGCGGCCGTGGCCGTGGATCGTCGTCGCGCTCGCCTCGACGGTTGTTTATCCGAGCCTGCACGACATTCAAGCGCGCTTTCCGGCGGTCGCGCCGAGCCTCATCGGCAACGACATCGCGTATCCGGCGATGCTCGTCTTCCTGCCGGCCGGTTTCGCGGGCTTCATGGTCGCCGGCATCTTCGCCGCGTACCGCTCGACGATCGAGACGCACCTCAACTGGGGCACGTCGTATCTCGTCCACGACTTCTACCAGCGCTTCATCCGCCCGGGCTCGAGCCAGCGCGAGCTCGTCTTCGCCGGCCGACTCGTTACCGCGCTGCTCATGGTGCTCGGCGTGCTCTTCACGCTCTGGCTCGACAACGCGAAGAACGCGTTCACGCTCTTGCTCTCGATCGGCGCCGGCACCGGCCTCATCTATCTGTTGCGCTGGTTCTGGTGGCGGATCAACGCGTGGAGCGAGGTGAGCGCGATGCTGGCGTCGTTCGTCGTCTCGCTCGCGTTCTTTGCCGCCCAGAAGATGGGGCACGCGATCGACGCGACGACGGTGCTCTTAACGACGATCGGCGTTACGACGCTCGTCTGGGTGACGGTCACGTTCTGCACGCCGCCCGTCGAGGCAAGCGTGCTGCGCTCGTTCTACGAGAAGGTGCGCCCGGCCGGTCCGGGCTGGGCGCGGGTTCGCCGCGAGTATGCGCTCCCGGCCTCGCCCGATTCGCTCCCGCTCGCGTTGCTCGGCTGGGTGCTCGGGCTGGCCTCGGTCTACGGCGCGCTCTTCGCGGCCGGCGCGTTCGTCTACGAGCGGCGCGTCGAGGGCGCGGTCTGGAGCGCGGTCGCAGCCGTCGCCGTGGCGGGGCTGCTCGCCATCGGTCGCCGGCTCTGGGCTCCGGCAGGCCCGGCCCCCGCCGAAGGCTAAACTCGTCCGGCTCCAATGAACTGGAAAACCTTCAAGGCGCCGTTGAAGGCGCTCGTCATCGTCGCGATTTGTGCGATCTCGATTTGGGCTATCGTGCCGATCCAGAAGACCATCCATCTCGGCCTCGACCTGCAGGGCGGAGCGCGGCTCTTGCTGCAGTTGTCGCCGACCGCCGAGGTGCCGCAGATCACGCCGCAGATTCAGGCGCAGACGCGCGAGGTGATCGATCGCCGCATCAACGGCCTCGGCGTCGCCGAGCCGTCGATCAGCAACGTCGGCTCCGATCGCATCCTCGTCGAGCTGCCCGCGGTGAAAGATCCCGATCAGGCGGAGAAGGTGCTCAAGCAGGTCGCGGTCTTGGAGTATAAGATCGTGCCGTTCGACGTGATGCAGAAGGCCGAGGGAGCGATCGCGACGCTCGCGCAGCCGAATCTCACGGCCAAGCAAAAGGCCGAGGCGGAGCTCTACCTTTCGACCACGGCATACGAGAAGAGCGGCGATATCGTCTATTCCGGCAAGGATCTCAAGGCCGCGCAGGCGAGCTACGACCAAGCCGGGCGCCCCGACATCAACTTTCAGACGAAGGATCCCGCGAAGTTCGGCAAGCTGACGACCGCGAATCTGCAGAAGCCGCTCGGGATATTCCTCGACCACCGCTATCTGTCGGCGCCGATCATCCAGAGCCCGATCTACGACAGCGGCCAGATCACCGGCTCGTTTACGGAAGAAGAGACGGTCACGCTCGCCAACGAGCTCAACGCCGGCGCCTTGCCCGCGAAGGTGACGATCATCGAGAAGGAGACGATCGGCCCGACGCTCGGCAAGATTGACTTGATTCAGTCGCTGCGCGCCGCGATGCTCGGGCTCGGGCTCGTGCTGATCTTCATGATCGTCGTCTACCGGCTGCCCGGCTTGCTCGCCGACCTCGCGCTCGCGATCTACGTGCTCGTGATGATGGCGATCCTCGCGCTCTCGCACGCGACCTTGACGCTGCCGGGCATCGCCGGCTTCGTGCTCTCGATCGGCATGGCCGTCGACGCGAACGTTTTGATCTTCGAGCGCATCAAGGAAGAGCTGTGGAACGGCAAGACGATGCGCGCCGCGGTCCGCGTCGGCTTCCAGCGCGCCTTCTCGGCCGTCTTCGACAGCCACTTCACGACGATCGTCGGCGCGGGCGTCCTCTACATGCTCGGCACGGGAACGGTCAAAGGCTTTGCGTTCACGCTCTTCTGGGGAACCGTCGTCTCGCTCTTTACGGCCGTCTTTATCACGCGCTTCTTCGTTGACCTATTGGTGGACAACGACGTCTTGACCGCACCGGAACTCTGGGGCGTCAAGCGCTCCGACATCGGCGTCTTCGCGCGGGGCGCCGCGGCCGAGGCGGGAGCATAAGCGATGCTCTTTCGCCGGCTAAACTGGAATATCGTCGGATGGTTCCAGATCGTTCAAACAATCTCGGGCCTGATCATCGCGCTCGGCATCGGCGCGATGATCTACCACGGCTTTGCCGGCGGCGACGGCTTCCACGCCAACCGCATGCTGCGTTTGGGCCTCTCGTTCACCGGCGGCACCGACATCTCGGTGCAGTTCACGCAGCCGACGACGGCCGATAAGGTCAAGCAGGCGCTCGCGGGTCTCGGGCTGACCGAGGAGTCGGTCACGACCGCGGGCTCCGACGGCAAAGGCTTCATCATTCAGACGCAGACGGCGTACGCGAACGACTCGGCGCCGGTCTGGAACGCGCTCAACACCGTCGCGCCGGTCGATCGCGCAGCCTCGCAGATCACCGCCGTCGGCCCGTCGCTCGGGCGCGAGTATCTGATGAAGGCGGTCTGGGCGCTCGTCATCGCGCTCGGCATCCAGTTCCTCTACATCGCGTTCCGATTCGGCTGGAATTACATCTTCGGCTTGGTGACGGTCATCGCGCTCGTCCGCGACGCGGCGATGATGATCGGCATCTACGCGCTCGCCGACAAGCGCGCGGACGACGCCTTCCTCGCGGCCGTCCTGACGGTCATCGGCTACTCGGTCATGGATACGATCGTCATTCTCGATCGAATTCGAGAGAACACGCGCCTGATGGCCGGTGCGCCGTACGAGACGATCGTCAACGAGTCGATCAAACAGACGATGACGCGCTCGTTCAACACGCTCGCCACCGTCGTCATCACGCTCGTCGCGCTCCTCGCGCTCGGCGGCGCGAGCCTGAAGAACTTTGCCTTCGCGCTGCTCGTCGGCATCTGCTCGGGCGGTTACCACTCGATCTTCTACTCGGCGCCGCTCGTGCTCGTCTTCCGCAAGCGCCAGCTCGAGGCCGCCGCTCGGCGCCGCCGCGCCGGTCTCTCGCACGACCGCACGGCGACGGCGCGCTCGCGTTCCGAGTCGTCGGCTCTGCAGAGCCGCAGCGGCGTGGCGCGCGAGGATATCGTTGCCGCGCGCCGCGACCGTCGTCAGAAGGCGAAGGCCGCGCGCACGGTCTCGCCCGTCGCGCCGCCGCGCTACCGCAAGAAGCGCGCGGAGACCGGCGGCATCGCGCTCGAAGAACCGTATGCGGGCGAAGAGCAGATCGATCCGCTCGACGCGCAAGAAGCCGGTCTGCACGACGCGGCGATGGAGCAAGGCCACGAAGAGATCGCGCTCAACCTCGACGAATTCCCCTCAAGCGCAGAGCAAGCCGAGCACCGCGAAGAAAGCGCGCAGCCCTAAGGCTCGCGCGCCCTCGCGCGTCTCGCTCGGACGCCCGACGCCGTCCGAGCTCGCCTTCGAGGCCGCCTTTCTCGCGCTCGACGATTCGCAAGCGGACGCCCCGGCGCAACGAACCGAAGCCGACGAGTTCGTCGAGCGCGCCTTCGCCAAGGGCGACGAATACCTCAACGATCCGTACGCAACGATCGGCGACGCTCCCCACTTCCACACGAAGCTCGCCGGCGTCTCGTTCGAAGGGCGCCAGGACGTCATCGCCGGATTGCGCGCGGGGCTGCCGCTCGAACTCCACCGGCAACGCGACAACCCGTACGACGCCAACGCGATCGCGGTGCATTACGGCCAGCTCCAGCTCGGATTTATCAACCGGCAGATGGCCGCGCACATCGCGCCGCTGATCGACGCGGGCGCCGTCTACAGCGCGCGCGTCGCCTCGGTCACCGGCCCGGCCGCGGGCGCGCGGGGAGACGAGCGCAATCGCGGCGTCAACATCTTCGTCGAGCGCGAGGTCGCGGTGCGATCGCCGCGCAGAGAAGACGGAACGCGCGTCGATCGCGGCGATGCGCCGGCGACGGCCGAGCTCGTGCGCGCCGCGTTGATCGGCGCGTCGCAACCGCATCCGGCACAGCAGGCCGTGCTCGAGCGCGTGAACGCCGGGAAGCGCACGCTCGCGGTGCTCGGTACCGGGCGCGGCAAGTCGTTCTGCTTTCAATTCTCTGCCGCGATGCGCGCCTTTGCCGGCGGCGGGAAGACGCTGGTCGTCTATCCGCTGCGCGCGCTTGCCAACGATCAATACGAGGCGCTGCGCCGAACGCTCGATCCGCTCGGGCTGCGCTTCTATCGCGCGAACGGCTCGATCGATAACCAGGAGCGCGAGGAGCTTTTCGAGGTCTTGCGCGAGGGCGCATGGGACGTCGTGCTCGCGACGCCCGAATTTCTCGAGTTTCACCAAGACGCGCTGCGCGGCAAGAGCGCGCCTTCGTTTGCGGTCGTAGACGAAGCGCATCACCTCCACGAGTCGCGGCACCGTCCCGCGTACGCGCGCCTGGCGGAGACGCTCGCCTCGCTCGGCAACCCGCAGGTGCTCGCGCTGACGGCCACCGCGGGCGACGACGCATTCCGCCGCATCGTGGACGAACTGGAGATCGAGGCGTGGGTCATCGACCCGACCGTGCGCGAGAACCTCAACGTCGTCGACGCGCGCGGAACGCGCGACAAAATCGGCTATCTCACCGATCTCTTCGGCCCCCGCGCTTCCGAGCGCGA